>PWNW01000117.1 GCA_003557605.1 Spirochaetaceae bacterium | reverse complement strand
ACAACCTGGAAGTCATGCACTGCAGGTGCGATAACGTTGTCTTTATTGATTATGCGAATAAAGCAGCAGCTTGCATATAATTCAAATCTTCTGCTGACATTCCACGTTCCTTCCAGTCCCGCTGAGAATCTTTTTTCCACTGTCCCCGACGGTGTTGTTCTGTCATGATCAAAATCATTTTTATGTTCAATCCGGTCTTCTATTCCAATCTCTCCTTTCAGTACATATTGTACATTTCCTGCAATTTCAAATGTACCAGGTTTCCTGTACCCTATCTGAGAAAACACCACCAAGGCATCACTTCCTTCAGGATATCCCATAAACTTATCCACTAACGCAAAATTGTAGTCAATGACAAATTGTCTTCTGGTAATAATATAATCCACACCATCCCTGTGATACATATATGGGTCAGTAAATAAAAATTCTGAATTATGAAAAACATATCCTGACTCCATGGGGAACACCGTCCGATATCCTGCTAAATGCGCCATGGCATCTGGCTGGGAGTCCCCTTCCAAGGGAGCACGAGCCTGGAAAAGTGAGAACTGATAATATAGATTAAGTTTTGGTACGGGAGAAATTTCCGCCTCAAAGGAAGCTATGGCATTAAACAATGATCTGTTATTTAGATTATGAAAAATATATGCCGGATTTAAAAACCGAAAATCAGGGACGTAATCATGCTGATACATAATGTTTTCTGTAACAGCAAAGGAAAACCATGGAAACGGCCGCAATTCAATCCGATGACCGAAAAACATCTTTACACCATCAGGGGGAACTTCTCTTCTGTCGGTATATTCAGAATGCTCGAAGAAAAGATAGGATGCTTCAAATTTTATTCTGTCATGAAAAGACACGAACCGCAGAGAATCATGAAAATCCAGATGATCGTGTATGACAAAATTTCCTGTCTGACCATGCCCCCATCTCAGTTTGTCCCGTCCAAAGGAAAGATTCCAGCTGCTCCGACCTAAGGAAATAAATGCCCTGTAGGGTGTTTCAAAGTCAACAAGCTCAAGTCCAAACAGGTTTGATGCCCATTGATGGTTATAGATGTTTTCACTTAAAGGTTTATCTGCTGCCTCATCATACTCAAACCGGTTTTTCTTATATTCTATATCCATATACAGATAAAACCATTCACTTAGAGAAAGCTCCATGGAAGCCTTTAAAAGACTTCTTCTTTGAGTATAGTCATAATGCCAGTCTGTTTCTTCGGGAAAATCTTCAAGATTCGTATGAGCATACCCTTCAAGTGCAATACGGAGTGACAGATCCATTTTTGCCGCATCATCGTAGGGAAACCGATATTCACGGGCGTGCTGGAGTTCTTCAGCAATAAAGGCTAATGATTTTCCAGCTGCTGATGAGATACTTTGCCCTTCCAATCTGCTTACATGCATCTCCCATTCGTTGATGCTCCAGGGCCTTGAGCCTGAGGGCGGCACCAGTCCTGCTTCTACATACACCATATCAAGCATGCTGTATAAGCTTTCATCAAGGGCAATAATTTTTGATCCTCCCCCGTTCGCATAAGTTTGCATCGCAAGTAAAAGAAACACAATTATACTGACCGCTTGGAGCATGAAATCTGGAATTGTTTTTTTCATATTGGGTTTTTTTTACTGCAGGGTTTCATAATTCTGAAACCCTGCAGTGCGTGAGAACTCTATTCGATGTCTATCAGCTCAACTTCGAAAATTAACAGTTCATTTGGTCCGATATTCGGCGGGGAGCCTCTTCTGCCGTAGGCAAGATCAGGATGCAGATACAGCATAGCCGTGCTGCCCACATTCATGTACTGCAGTCCCTCCGTCCATCCGGGAATAACGCCTCCAAGGGGGAAACTTACCGGCTCACCCCTCATATGGGAACTGTCAAACACCATTTCATCAATAAACGTACCGGTATAATGCACAGTGACGACATCAGATGCAGCAGGCTTAGGCCCTGAGCCTTCTTTCACTATGAGATACTGCAGGCCAGAATCAGTGGTCACCACCCCATCGCGCAGTGCATTCTCCGCAAGGAATTCCTCAGCCTGAGCCAGGTTCAGTTTTGCCTGCTGGTCTTCCATCTCCATTGCATCTGACTGAAGCTTCATCTGATACTCTTCAAGGGCTTTGTTCATATCTTCAATAGACATAACCGGTTCATCCCCTGCATAGCTGTCACGGACTGCACGGGCAAAAAACTCACTTTCTATCTCAATTCCCTGCTGAATAAAGCTCATGGCAGACAAATACCCGAAGGCATAACTGAACCTCTGCAGAAGCGTATCCGGATCCTCTTCCGGTCCTGCAGGAACCTGCACTGGAGCTTCCTGTGCTCCCTGTTCTAAAACCTCTTCCTTGGTCCCGCCTGCAAATACAGCTTGTGAACATACTAATGCTGTTATTAAGACTGCCAGCATAATCATATTACGATTCTTCATAAACACCATCCTAAAAAAATTGTAATCCCTACTCTAACAGTTTATCGATTTTATGCAAAGGCATAGAGTTTTTCTTGTTTCTTTTACTTTGAAAACCTATACTGTCGATAATGAGAAAAGTTATTTTAGTACTGTCTGCAGCTGCAGCTCTTTGGATTTTTGCAGTCAATCTATTTACCTCAAACATAATCTCCCCCTCTCTTCAAGCAGAAAAGGGGCACCTCTCGTTCTCCGAAAGGCCCCTGAAGCCTGGGGATTTCTATTGGATTTCCGGAGAGTGGTCTTTTTATCCAAACAGGTTTCTCTCATCTGAGGAGCTTGCAGGCATTGATCCGCTATATATTGACACAGGGACCTCCTGGAATCATGTCGAAGAATTCATGGGAGCAAACGGATACGGGACCTATCATCTCAGAATAGATACTGCCCAGGGAATACCTCATGCGCTTTTTATTCCCTGGGTGAACACTGCTTACCGGCTGTTTATTGACAACGAACTGAGGGCTGAAGTCGGTACAGTCGGTATCCAGCCGGCTTCACACCGTCCCGGCTACCGCCCGCTGACAGTACCCTTTACTCCATCAGGGAACACCGCCGAAATAATCCTGCATGTCAGCAACTTCAGCCATTATTCCGGGGGTATGGTACATCCTGTAATGATTGGTGATATGAAAACGATAAAGAGCTTGTTTTCCCTGCAGGATGCGGTGAATTCTGCAGTTATTGGAGCTCTTGTCATGGCTGCAGCAATTGCTGCAATATTTTTTTCGTCCCATCATAAGCAGTACCGGCTGCTCTACATTGCTGCATCATCCCTGATCCTGGCTGTACGTATTGCCTTAGGTTCCACCATGATCATATATCGGATCTTTCCCGAATTTCCCTGGCAGCTGGGCATTCGGATTGAGTATGCCGTGCTTCCGGCTGCTGCATTCTGCATGATCGGGTATGTCCGCCATACCTATCCCGGCATATTCTCAGGAACATATCTTAAAACTGTTCAGATGCTGGTCATTGCATCCGCATCCCTGATATTCCTGTTTCCAGTCAGCAGGCTGTATGAACTGCTTGTAATCTATTACATTATTATTGCCTTGTTACTGCTGTTCTGGCTGGTCTCAATGGTGAAGAAGCGCAGCAGGAATGACAAACCAGAGAGTCGGGCTGACTGGGTATTCATCATCTTTGGTGCCTCTGTTCTTCTTGATATTCTTATCGCAGTTCTGCCTGGACATTTTTACGCTTCAATGAAATTTTCCTCTATAGCACTGCTGTACTTTATCTTCATCATCATCTTCATCTATTCAAAACAGTTCCTTGACTCCTTGAAATATGCACAGGAGCTTACCAATGATCTGGAGGAAAAGGTAAAAACACGCACTGCTGAACTGGAAAGCATCACCGAAGAATTATACCGCTTAGCAGTAAAGGATGAGCTTACTGGTCTGTGGAACAGAAATGAACTCCAGAAAAGAAGCGAAGATGAATCCTATCGGCATAACCGGTATTATGACTCAAAAACCCCCTATTTTTCTGTCCTGTATATCGACTTGGATAATTTTAAGTACTTTAATGACACCTTCACCCATGAAGTCGGAGATTCTGTGCTGAAATTGTTTTCCGAACTCCTGACCCGCTCCTCAAGAAAATCTGACTCAATATTCCGTATCGGTGGTGACGAATTTCTCATGTTCCTTCCAAGGACTGACGGGACAGGGGCGATCAGGATTGCGCGCCGCATACTGACTGGAACACGGACTTACTGCAGAATCATTGAAAAAACCATATCGGAACGAACTGGAAAGGATGTGTATATTCCTAAATCACAGCAGCTGACCTGTTCAATTGGAATAGCAGTCCATGGATATGAAAATCTCAATATTGATCGCTTAATACAATATGCTGACACAGCTCTGCTCCAGGCAAAAATTTCCGGTAAGGACCAGTACCACATCTACCAGAAAAAGGACCTGGAGCATGCTGTGCCGCAGAAGAGTTAGGAAGCGTCCATTGATTTAGGAAGCACCAAGTTAAGCACAATACCGATCAGTGCAGCTAAAGCAACCCCTGAGAGATCAAAATTCAGTCCTTCGGCTATCGGGAAAAGCAGCTGTCCCCCTCCTATACCGACTACCAGGATTACTGAGCTTATGGTGAGATTACGCTTGCAGGAATAATCTACTCCGCTTTCAACCACAGTCCGTATTCCTGCACTGGCAATAATTCCAAAAAGCATCATGGATACACCGCCCATGACCGGACCTGGAATTGTCTGTATAATAGCACCGATTTTGGGAACAAAGGACAGTACCGCTGCAATAACCGCAGCACCTCCGATTACCCATACACTGTATACTTTGCTGATGGCCATGACCCCGATATTCTCTCCGTAGGTAGTATTTGGGGGGCCGCCGAACAGTGATGCGAACAGTGTTGCAAGACCGTCTCCTGCAAGGGTTTTATGCAGACCAGGCTCCTTGTAAAAGTCCTTTCCCACCACCCTTCCGACCACCATGATGTCACCGAGATGTTCAGCGATTGTAGCCAGACTTACCAGAAGAAATGTCACCACTGGGATGATTGAGAACTTTGGGACCTGCGGTGCGGTAATCCCAAACCAAGCTGCTTCCCTGACACCTGAGAAATCAATGAACTGATAACTCTCAGATATGCTGCCGAGAAACAGTGCAAAAAGGTATCCTCCGATTATTGCAATCAATATGGGAATTACGGTGAAAAACCCCTTCAGCACGAGTGCTGCTGTTACGGCAATTGCCAAGGTTACTCCAGCTACCAGAACATGGCTTAACGAGTAGCTGCCTGCAGCATCAAGCATGGACTGGCTCATGGCAACAGGAGCCAGGTTCAGTCCGATGACCATGATGATGCTTCCCACCACAACCGGAGGGAGAATCCTATCCAGCCAGAGGATCCCGGCCTTGCTGATAATAAAAGCGGCAAGGCAGTAGAACAATCCGGTGACGAACGCTGCTCCCATGGCATATTCCACCCCAAAGGAAGCGCTGACAGCGATGATAGGACCGATAAAGGCAAATGATGATCCGAGGAATGCAGGAACTTTTCCTTTCGTAACGAAAATGTAGATCAGTGTTCCCATCCCTGCGGTAAACAGTGCTGTTGAGGGATGGAGCCCCGTAAGAAGCGGTACAAGAACCGTGGCTCCGAACATAGCAAACACATGCTGGAAACTTAATGGAATCCACCGCTGAAGCGCAGGGCGTTCGTTCACTCCGATTGGTTTCTGAGACATAACTCCTCCTATGAATTTATATATAAAAAAGGCTTTCCTGAAGTCTTCTATACCAAAGACCTCAGGAAAGCCTGGAAACGGGCAGAATCCCCATCTCTTGGCGGGGAAACATCTGCTGCAGGTGTATAACATTCAGTCATTGCTGTTCCTTTTCCGTTTCATGAAAAAATAAATCTCCATGCTTATAACAGAAAAAACAGCACTATGTCAACTGACGGGATATATATTTTTTCCGTTACTGTCTATTGCGGCAATGACAGGAAAATTCCTGACTGTTATCCGGAGAAGTGCTTCAGGACCAAGATCTTCGAATGCAATGGTTTCAACAGATGTTACGCATGCTGCATACAGAGCACCGCATCCGCCGTAAGCATACAGATACAATCCGTTGTTTCGTACCACCGCATCGGCGACCGCTGATAATCTCGGCCCCTTTCCGATACTGCACAGCAGTCCGCAGTCCATCAGCAATGGTGTATAGGGATCCATTCGGGAAGCTGTTGTGGGCCCGCAGGACCCGATAATATCTCCTGGTTTTGCAGGTGCCGGACCCATATAATATATGGTTTCTCCCTCCAGTGAGACAGGCAAGGGCTTGTTTGATTCTATCAGTGCCGCCAAACGCCCATGGGCCTGATCCCGGGCAACCAGCATCGGCCCGTTCAGCATCAGCCTGTCTCCTGCTGCAACGGTGCTGCAGGTTTCTTGAGTCCATGGAAGTGTTATTGAAACTATGCTACTCATTGACGGCAATCTCCACACAAAATTTTCTGTCTGCCCAGCAGCTTATATTCACCGCTACTGGAAGTCCCGCAATATGGGTATGGGCATGTTCAATCATGACTGCAAGGGCAGTGGTATCTCCTCCCAGTCCTCCAGGACCAATGCCCAATCGGTTTACCTGATCAAGGATGGTTCTCTCAAGCTCAGCATAACGTTGGTCGGGATGAGCTGAACCTGTTTCCCTGAGCAATGCGCGTTTTGCAAGTATTGGTGCAGAGTCAGCTGTCCCTCCGATTCCCACCCCGATGATAACCGGCGGACAGGGTTTTCCCCCTGCTTTTTTCACCGCTTCCAAAACTGCCCCGATAACTCCCTGCTCCCCTGCAGTGGGGTTGAGCATGGACACTGCAGAACAGTTCTCACTGCCGAATCCCTTCAGCAGTCCCGATATACGAAGAACATCTCCTGGAATCCTGGAATAATGAATAACCGCAGGCAGGCCGGTCATGGTGTTTTTTCGTGTAAACACCGGGTCTTCTACCACTGAAGGACGAAAATTTCCTTCTTTGACAGCTTGTGCAAGTGCTTTATGAATTACTGATTCAATGTCCCTGCTCACATACCCTTCAATCCCCTGTTCTGCAAAAACCACTGCCATACCAGTATCCTGGCAGATCGGCAGTCTATGGGTCTCAGCATCCTTGATATTTTGTAAGATATGCTCAAATACCGATGCTCCCAGTGAATCAGGAGCGTCCTGCAGCTGCTGCTCATAAGCCTTCCTGAGGGCGTGCTTCACATCTTCAGGAAGGAATACTCCAGCATCTCTGACTGCTCTCGACAACTTCTGAACTATGACTTCCGATGGGTATACACTGCTCATGGGAAATATCTTAACGGTTTTTTTCCCTTTTATATACCCTGCAAATTTGCTATAGTGTGTCACAACGTCTTTACTTGCAAAAAGAGGTGCTGATGACTCTTCATGAAGTAGTTTCCTGTGTAAGCGGCAAAGTGGTCTGCGGAGAGCAATATCTTCAAAGGTCAGTTGATTTGGGGTTTTCCTCGGATCTCATGAGTGATGTGCTGACGCTGCTGGATGATAATCTGCTGCTGATTACCGGACTGGCCAATATTCAGTCAGTCAGGACTGCAGAAATGTCAGATATCTGCCAGGTGCTGTATGTACGCAATAAACAGCCGACAAAGGATATGATCGCCCTAGCAGAGGAACAGGGCATTGTCCTCATCACCACTCCCTGTTCAATGTTCAAGGCAAGTGCTCTGCTGTATCAGGCGGGACTAAAGCCTGTGTATTGAGGATACTCCATGGATGTTTCAATAGAACTGACTGCTGGAGATTTCTCACGGGCAGGTACGGCATCAAGCAGGATTAAAAAGATTCTCAAACAGCTGAATGTACCGCCGGATATCATTAAGCGGGTAGTGATAGCTCTCTATGAATCGGAGGTGAACGTGGTTGCCCATTCCTATGGGGGAAATGTAACCTGCACGATAACATCTGAGGGAATAGATATTGTTGTACAGGACCAGGGACCAGGTATTCCCGATATTGATCTTGCCATGTCTGAGGGATATTCCACCGCATCAAAGGAAATTCGTGAAATGGGTTTCGGTGCAGGAATGGGCCTGCCGAATATTCGGAAAAATGTTGATGCCCTGGAGATCAATTCATCAGAGAACTCACCAACTACGATTTCCATGCATGTCAAGTTTACCCATACCCAGGAGGAATAGCTTTGGGTGATATCAGACGGCCGTTTCACCATGCTCTTGCTGTATCGGAGAAGCATTGCCGGGGATGCACCAGGTGCATGAAAAACTGTCCCACAGAAGCAATCAGGATCATCAGAGGAACTGCGCAGGTTAACGCTGAACGATGTATCGACTGCGGCCAATGTCTTGATGCATGTCCCTATGAAGCGATATCGATTGAACAGGATGACTTTTCCAGGATATTCAGCTTTCAGCACCGTATTGCTGTCTTTCCCGCTCTGTTTTTCAGCCAGTTCTCAGATGATGTTCCGGAATCATGGATAGCACAGTCTCTCTATGATATCGGGTTCACTGATTATTATGAATCAGAATTTGGTGTCGATATCCTTAAGTCCATATCCAGCAGGTTCAGTGTCTATGCTGCCCGGAAGCCGGTTATTTCATCATACTGCCCCGCAGTTGTCAGGCTGATCCAAATTAAGTATCACTCCCTTGTCGATCATATTAACCTGCTGCGTACTCCCATGGAGATCACTTCACTGTATGTGCGGCAGCTTTACCAGGACAAAGGCATTTCTGCCAAAGATGTGGGGGTGTTTTATGTCACACCCTGCGCAGCAAAAATTGCAGACATTAAAACATCAGAAAAGGGAAAGAATCACCTGTTTGACGGAGTCATTAATCTTGACTATCTGTACAATCTTGTCTGCGGTAATGTTTCAAAGCATAAGAAGCGTCTACAGCAGTCCAAACCGCTGAAATCAACCGTTAGCGGAAATGCAGCGATTTGGAGCCTGGCAAAGGGAGAGAGCGCCATGGTGCCCGGAAGGTCCCTTGCTGTTGACGAAATACATAATGTTATTGAATTTCTTGAATCCTATGAGACAAATTCCATTGAAGACTTAGATTTTCTGGAACTCAGAGCATGCTCACAAGGCTGTGCTGGAGGAGTCCTGACTCCGGAAAACAAATTCCTGACCTCTGAAAAGGTCATGAAGAGGGCCAAGAGAAAAGGGCCCCTTGATGATGAAACCCAGCGACGTATCAGTCATGAATCCAGAAAGATAGATAGAAAACTGAAAATTGACGGCTATGAGGCACACAATACCGATGTACTTGATGACGATATTTCTGAAGCATTGAAGAAAATGGACGAGATCGAAAAAATAAGCACATTACTGCCGGGGCTTGACTGCGGGCTATGCGGGTCTCCAAGCTGTGAGGCACTCGCCAGAGATATTGTCCTGCAGAAAGCTTCATGGTCCTACTGCGGTGTTCTTCATCTGAAAAAAAGCCATCCCCTCATACAGGAAATCTGGGGAAATAAGTTCTCCCGAAACAGCTAGATGCGAAGCACTGTCGGATTTTCCATAAAATCAGGGATATCAGCAGCTTCGGCCTGAAAGAGTTCCCTTCCGGCAATTACTGCTGCAGCCGACTGAGAAAACATCTGTGCAAGCCGCTGAGCTTCTCTCTGCATATCCTGCGGTGCAGTTTCAAGTGTCTGAGCTCTGCGTCTTGCCCTGGTCTCGTCATCAATTCCGTACAGCCAGCGCCGCAGCCCGAGAAAACCCTTCTCTGAAGGAGACATAGGCCGTATTTCCTTTGAGACAACGGTTATTACCGCACGCTCAAGGGTATCCGCATCAACTCCATGGGAAGCGATGCTTTTCAGTGAGAGTTCAAACTGCTTCAGCGTCCTGCTGATATGAGGATCACGATAGGACATAAAAGTAACCAGCTGCTCAAGCAGATTAACCGAAGCTCCGACCCCGTAGGCCCCTCCCCGTACCCGAATATATTCATAGAGATATCCTGAGGAAAGTATGTGCATGAGAATTCCCTGGTGCAGCTGTTCCAGCGAGCCTGGAACACTGGAGGGAAGGGAGCAGGCACAGTATGCCACTTGGGAGGGGGTCATCATCGCCTCATATTTCCTGAAAGGTGGGACAATAATCCGATGTATCTGTGCATCATCCCCAAGGGGCAATGCGTCAGCAAATGATTCAAGCAGTCTGGAAAGTGATTTTTCTTGATCTTGACTGCAGGTAATATGAAACAAACTCCGTTTCCTGGTAAACAGTTTCTTGCGAATAGAGAGAAAGCGTTTTCCCAATTCCCCAAGCTGCTCAGAGCTGCTGGGATCAATGCCTTCAAGAAACTGAAACTGCCTGATTCCCTTCCACATATCCTCCCTGAACTGCACGGGGCTCAGGCAGCTGTCGCTCCGAAGCGATGCATACGCATTGCCGGAAGAAAGAAAGGAAATGGAAAAATCATTTTTCCACTCTACAAGAACATCCTTGATTCTTCTCACATCTGCAAGACTGCTGGTCAGAAGCATGTCCTGTATAAACGAAAATGCCTTTTCAGCATCAGCTGAAAGGAATTTTGCACGAATCCCTAAAACTTCTATGATGCGGCCCTCAGGCTTGAGGGGCGTTGCCGCATCCAGGAAGGTATGAAATCCGCCGGTCAGTTCTGAAAGAAGGGAGGACACCTCTCCGTAGGTCCTTCCGGGCATTCCTGTGGTATAGAGCAGTCTGCTGAACATGGGAAGAAGCAGCAGCTCCTCGTCATCAAGCCCGCTGGTGTCCAAAAGAACATCGGCATAGCAAATATCATTTGTGTGAAACCGGTGAACAACAAGGGGTACAGACCCGGCGAACCCCGCTTGCGTATCTATGACACGAATTTGCTGAGGAAGGTCTTGCGTCTTCAGCGCAGGAATTTTCTTCAGATCCTCAGGGTCATCAGGCCTGTCATGGAACTCCTGCAGAGACTGCTGCTGTTCCATCAGGGATGCAAGTTCCTTTTTTGACATCCTTTCCTGGATATCAGCAAGGGATTTCCGTATCGGTTTAAAAAACATATGTTCATGATCTTCCTTGGGAGTCACTACCGCTGTAAGACGGTGGGGGTTTTCAAGAAGATCCTTCCGTATGATCTTTTCAAAATATTTCGGGTCCTGCTTCCAGATGTCTTTAAGAGCATCCATCACTGGGAAAAACTGCAGTGATGCTATTGGGTCTGACCCGTACATCCAGCCGTGGAGAGCTCTGATCAGGCAACGCAGTCCCTGGGGCACTCCTCCCTTAATTTCCTTTTTTTGAAATTCTATCCTTTTTGCCGCAGAGAGAAGCTTCTCTTCGGGAATGCCCTGATCGACAAGTTCCCTAAGGGTATCTTCAACTAGTTTTTCGAAATCTTTGACCCGTTCCGGCTCTGTCCCCCTTACACCGACGGTAAACACCAGTTCACGCAGTTCCCCTTCCATGCCGCTCAACGGGGCGATATCTTCGCCAATTTCTGAATCAATGATTGCCTGGTACATCGGAGCACCCGGATTTCCCAAGAGCAGTTCAGTAATAATCTCATAAGTAAGCACTTTGACCGGATCAGTAACTGAACCGGTAAGCCAGTTCAGGGTGATTGAACTTTTTGGAGTTCCCCCCGATTCAGCATCCAGGGAACTTGAAGCATACACAGTTTTCGGTTGCTTCCAGGTTTTCGGAGCAGGAAACATTGGGTCTGTCTTAATTGGAGTAAATTCAGAGAGCACATGTTTCTGAAGAAATGCAAGCTGATCTTCTGTCGGGATGGATCCGTAAAAAAACACCTTGCAGTTTGACGGATGGTAATGTTCAGCATGGAACCCGGAAAATTCCTCATAGGTCAGGTCCTTTATTGACCGGGGATCACCGCCGGAATCATAGTGCATAGGGGTATCCGGGAACAGCTGGCGGATGGAAACTTCAGCAGCAATGGAGTCATGATTGGAATATGCTCCTTTCATCTCATTGAAGACAATTCCCTGGTACTCCAAGCTCCCGTCATCACGGGGTGAAACTCTGATTCCTTCCTGAAGAAACGTCTCTCTTCTCAGCAGGGGAAAAAACACTGCATCTGCGTACATGCTCAGCAGGTTGAAATAGTCTTTTTCAATAGGTGAAGCTCCGGGATATATGGTCTTGTCAGGAAATGTCATCGCATTGAGAAATGTCTGGGCACTCCCTTTCATTATCTCCTGAAACGGGTCCTTTACCGGAAAATGCTGTGACCCTGAAAGCACCGCATGTTCAACGATATGTGCAGTTCCCTTCGAGTTTTTAGGTACCGTCCTGAAATTGAATGAAAAAAAGTTCTCCGGATCTTTATTATGGACATGAAACACTTCCAGCCCGGTAGCTTTGTGGACGCACAAAACTCCTGATGCATCAAATTCCGGAAGTTCCTGTACCCGTAGTATCTCAAATCCTGAAAGCGTATCTCCCGCAGAAAGCATAGCGGCTCCTTTCATTTTTTAATGGATTGCCATGGTAGCTCTTTTACAGAATCATGACAATACGTGGTATGAATCAGGCGTTCATGAACATTTGTGACCATCTTTTCTGTATACGGGAAATATGTTCTGAAGCCTTCATGGATCCACGTTTCAGTGCCTGACGGATATCCTGATCATTACAGTAGAGCTCTGCAATGAATCCTGCTGCAAATGCATCTCCTGCTCCAACGGTATCAACTTCAGTCAGCACAGGATGAGTACAAAAAGCAGGAATCTCTATGCTCACATCATCTTTGCGATACACAGCCCCCCTGGCTCCGCGCTTCACTACTGCTGCGGTATTTCTCCACAGATCTCTTCCGAGATGCAAAGCAAACTGCTCTGCTTCCTGCTCTGTCCCCAGAATGAGAAATTCAGCAGAGCTGCTTCCGGCAGACAGGACCAGCGAAGCAGCTCGATATGCAGCTGAAGGACTGCCAAGATCAATAAAAATTCTTTGTCCCGAAAATTTTGATTCCGAGACAATCCCCCGAGGAAACGTAAAAACCCCCGTTTCATCGGACAGAAATCCTTCCAGATAGACATCTGAATGTTGAAACAGTTCATTATTACTGCACCGATACATTCCAGCGGCTCCTGGGGATCCTATGATTCGCCAGCCCTGTTCCTCTCCCCTTTCCCGGTATCTGCAGTACATCATGGCACCTGTCGTTTCACTGCATATTTGAAGATCACATTGAATGTGCAGCCCTATCAGATATTCTTCTATCATGCTGCCCCAAGCATCATTTCCGACAGAGCCGAAATACCAGACAGGAGCAGGTATTCCCTGGGAAATAAGCGCTGCAGCAGTAAGAGCCCCTCCTCCAGGATGTATCACTGACCGCTCTGCGAAATCCGGAAAGTTTCTGCGGATTTCAGCAAGAAGTTCCAAAAAAATATGCGAATCAACATGTGCTTTTCCATTGGTCACTTCACAAATCAGCGGTTCTGCCTGGACTGGGAGTTCCAGGAATATATCAGCCATAGGATTCCCGATAAAGCATAGTCTCTTGTTCAAAGCAGTCATGTGACCCTTATACCGTATTGACGAAGGGAAGACAACATCGCAGCCGGTATGGTACTATCCGGTATGCTGAATCATGAACAGATCGAAGCAGCTCGGTTCCGCTCGATAATTCTGCGGAACCTGAGAATGTTTTTTGATGAGAAGGGGTATCTTGAGGTGGATACGCCCCTTCTTTCTCCTGATGTTATCCCTGAATCCTCAATATCTTTTTTTACTGCCCCCTTCCACAATGAGTTCCTTGGCGACAGGGATTTGTACTTGGTTCCTTCACCGGAAGTATTTATGAAAAAACTCATCAGCTGGGGGTCCGGGAATATCTACCAGATATCTCGATGTTTCCGAAATGAAGAGCAGCTCGGCAGCCTTCACAATCCAGAATTCACCATGCTGGAGTGGTATACTGTTGAATCAGACTGCATGGAATCACTGAATGTGATGAATGAACTCCTGCATGCTCTGTCCCCTTTTGATACTCGGGGAATATGCAGAGAAAAACCTGAGGTTATGACCGTTGCTCAGGCATGCTGGCGATATGCGGGATTTGATCTGGAGAAAACCCAGGAACCAAGGGAACTGATCCAAACGGCCCTCACCCTGGGTTTGTCCGTTCCTCCTGATGTGCACACCGATACTTGGGAAGAGATATTTCACAGAATATTTCTTACCTTTGTGGAACCTGAGCTCCCGAAGGACCGGCCCTGCTTTCTCACCGAATATCCGAAGCAGATCGACTGCCTGGCAAAGGATATTCCAGGAACACCATGGAAGGAGCGCTGGGAGCTGTATCTAGGAGGCTGGGAGCTGGCAAACTGCTACTCCGAGGAGACTGAGCGCAGCCGTGTTGAATCCTTCTACCGAAGGGGATATGAAAGGGTTAAGCACATCTGTGAGACGAAAGGGCGGAATATGCCCCATGTGGATGGTTCGTTCCCCGGCCTGTTTCACCAAGATTTTCCGCCATGTTCCGGCACTGCTTTAGGTGTTGACCGGCTGATCATGACATTGGCGGGACAAAAAAAAATCCAGGGGGTGATTTTATTTCCCCTCTCTGATATACTCTGACAGATTTTTCTAAGTGAGGTTGCAGATGATTAAAGCTGGTTCAATTGAGAAAG
Source organism: Spirochaetaceae bacterium (assembly GCA_003557605.1). Lineage (GTDB taxonomy): Bacteria > Spirochaetota > Spirochaetia > PWKH01 > PWKH01 > PWKH01. The sequence continues at coordinate 1,833 of PWNW01000117.1, read as the reverse complement.
GGATGGCCCTCCTGATTAAAGGGCAGCCGTATATTGTTGTTGAAAGAGAGTTTGTGAATCCCGGAAAAGGCTCTGCCTTTGCCAGGCTGAAACTGAAAAGCCCCCAGACTGGACAGGTTCTTCGAGAAACATATAAGACCCAGGATTCTGTTGAGGAAATAACCGTAGAAGACAGGGACTGTCAGTATCTCTATTTTGACGGTGAAGCATACCATTTTATGTATACTGACACCTATGAGCAGTTTGTTATCCCCCAGCAGGGATTTGAAGACATGCAGTACCTGATGAAAGAGGGAGAAACCTATCGGATCATGTTCTGGGAGCATACCCCTCTTGATATTTCCATTCCCTACAAGGTTGTCTACGTAGTTACCGAAGCAGAAGATGCAGTAAAGGGTGATACGGTGACCGGTGCAACCAAGGTTGTCACCCTTGAGACAGGACTACGGATAAAAGTACCGATTTTCATCAAACAAGGTGAAAAGGTACTGATAAACACCGAAACGAAAGAATACATTGAACGAGTTAATACATAAGTGTCCAGTGAATCTTTTTTCAGCAGATACAGCAGCATAATCAACAAAGAAGTTTCATGCCGATTCAAGCAGGAGACTCTCTCTTTTTATCTCACCCAGGAATTATTCAGCAGTTTTAAGATTGATATTGGAACTCAGCATCTTCTTTCCATGCTTGAAAACACTGAACTTAGTTCTGTAGGTTCCATCCTTGATATCGGCTGCGGTACGGGGGTTCTGGCAGTCTCACTTGCAAAAGCACTACCCCATGCAGAGGTATATGCCCTGGACCGAGATGCTCTTGCCTCTGAGTTCACTGCCGGAAATGCTGTTCACAACCAAGTCAACGTCCATGTATCCTCGGGACTTGATACTTCAGCTGAGTCAGATTTCTTCCCAAAGAGCTATGATCTGATAGTCTCCAACCTGCCGGCAAAAGCAGGAAGGTCAGTGCTGAAGCGGATTATCAGCAACAGCTTGTCATTGCTGAACTCCAACGGTACATTTGCCTGTGTGCTTGTTTCACCCTTGAAACAGATGTTTTTATCTGTCCTTGATGAACTGGGAATAGGTATGCAGACCATGGGCATGCATCCGCGCCACCTGACCTGCATGATTAAAAAGCCCTCTGCAGTACTGATTTCTGATGAAAGCTTTCCCGGTCCCTACAAGCGGTCAGAGGAGCAGTTTCGAACCTCAGCAAAGGGAACATACTCTGCTGAAACCGTATTTGATATTCCAGGATTTAATACTGTCCCATATCAGGCGGCCCTGCTTGGATCTGCTGCAGCGGGTCTGGAAGCAGCAAACGACCAGCTGTTCTGGAATCCCGGTCAAGGTCATCTGGCTCTTCAAATCCTGCCTGTACTGAAAGAGACAAGTGAACTGCACAGCATTACCCTGGCAGGAAGAGATCTTCTTGCATTGAAAATTTCCCGGTTCAATCTGCTTAGGAAATATCCGAATATGGGTGTACGTTTCATCCACTCACCAGACTTCCCTCATGTGCTGGAAAGAGAGTGTGTTTTATCCTTCGGCGGCATCTGGGTTGACCTTGGTGATAATAGTACTGCACTCAGAATAAAAGACAGAATAATTCTTGAATCTTTAGAACTCCCTCCGGAACTCCTGTTCGGTATAACCGCAAAAAGCAGTGTCATTGCATCTCTTCCAAAGCGTATTGCACAGTTCAGCAGACTTCGTACAAAAAAGAGCAAGGGGTTTCGCAGCAGTGTGTACCTTCACAAACAATCCTGAAAATACCTTAGTGCATTAGAAATGCAATAAGCAATGCAATATCATACTCTACTATTCATTT
>PWNW01000167.1 GCA_003557605.1 Spirochaetaceae bacterium | reverse complement strand
CCCCGAAAGGGAAGCGGCAATCTCAAACCCCCTCAGTCCCCCATATTTCCTCTCCTTCTCAAAAAAGAAGAACTGGTGGGTCTGCATCATGAATTGTCCCCCCACAGAGGGGTTATTGTCTATCACTATGTTGGGTATCCCGTGCCGGCCGAGCTCCTCCCTCGCCACCAGTCCCGCAGGACCGGCACCTATTATGGCCACAGTTGTACGGTAGACGAAGGACGGGGAGCTTCTCACCGGATGTGCGGTGACTGGCTGGTAACCCAGCGGGATCTCCCTTACCTCCCTGATGTTGTCGACGCTGGTGATGCAGATCCTTTTGATCAGCCCGTCCACCAGCATCTCGCACGCGCCGCACTTACCTATGCCGCACTCAAGGCTACGGCTGCGGTTGCGCAGGCTGTGGCTGTGAACCGGGTAGCCCGCCCTGTGAAGCGCCGAGGCTATGGTGAAACCCTTCTCGCCCTGTATCTCCTTTCCCTCGAAAGAGAAAGTGATCTTCTCCTTTTCAGCAACATCAAGTATAGGGTGCTTACGTATCCTGTGCATCGGCAGTCATTTTTACTGCATGCAATTTAGCAATATGCATCCCGTGATTTACTGACGTTTATCAGCAGGGAAAATGATTTTTTGCAGCTTGTCAGGATACTCAGATCATACAGTCATATCCGGCACTCCCGTTCTGTCAGATTCATTCTTTAATGCACCTGACATAGAAGCCATAATCAGAAGCGGCACGCGCTCTGGTAACACCGGTACTTCCGTTACTCATTGCCCGGTACCAGATATTAGCTCCATCTGCAGTGGAGGTATACCAGAACCCAATAATGCCTTTGAGTGTAAACGATCCGTTCAAAATATCGCGATTGCCGCCCGGAAGTGCCCTGAATCCGTATTCATCGGTTGCACCTTCATTGGGGTCGTTCCAATGCTCTGTACCGACCTCTTTCAGCTTTCCGCCGGCAACATCCAGACCACCAAGAAATTCAGTCAGTTCCGTCCAGTCTTCATCGGAAGCAACTCGCCAGCCTGTGGGACAGAGTTTCCCTGTTTCCACTGCCAACCAGTTGTAAATTGCTCCATATATCTCCCCGTTGCTCTCATCATTATCATACCAGCAATATGCACCTGTGGTCCTATTATCCCTCCATTGACTGTCGCCGGTAATATTGGTAATGGCGGTCCCATCGTTATATTTTGTTGTTCTCAGGTTTTCTGCCATCCACTCCTGATCGCCTATCCTGACAACAAGATAAACATTATCGTCCGCATCGGTAACAGTTCCGTACAGGGTGGTGAACTGAACCTGTTCGCCATATCCTGTCCCTCCGCTGTTGGTGGCATAGGCACGTACATAGTAGGTGGTTTCACGATCCAGCCCGGTAAGCTCACTTGTAAACTCACCCGTTCCCGCATCATCGGTTGTAAAACCATCGTTGTCATCAAGGGTCGGATTTTCTGATGTGCTCCATACAACCCCGCGGGCCGTTACCCCGGCACCTCCGTCATCGGTAACCTCCCCTCCTCCAATAGCTGAATTTTCTGTGCTATCGGCAATTTCTGCCGTAATGACCGTGGGGGGCAGGGCGTCTGTGCTGAACTGCACCTGGTTTCCGTAGGCAGTACCTGCACTGTTGGTGGCATAGGCTCGCACATAATAGGCTGTGGCAGGATCCAGTCCGGTAAGCTCACTTGTAAACTCACCCGTTCCCGCATCATCTGTTGTAAAACCGTCGTTGTCGTCAAGGGTCGGATTATCTGATGTGCTCCATACTACCCCGCGGGCTGTTACCTGTGAAGCACCGTCATCGGTTACCTCCCCTCCTCCAATAGCTAAATTCGTTGTTTTATCAACAATTTCTGCTGTAGTGACCGTGGGTGGCTGGGCGCCTGCGCTGAACGGCACCTGGTTCCCGTAGGCAGTACCTTCACTGTTGGTGGCATAGGCCCGCACATAATAGGCCGTGCCAGGATCCAGTCCCGAAAGGTTGCTTGTAAAGGTTCCCGTACCGGTACCATCGGAGGTTATCCCGCTATTTGAAGTGATGGTAGGATTTTCAGAAGTACCCCATACCACGCCACGGGCGGTTATCGCGGCTCCTCCGTCATTTGTAATATTTCCACCGCTTTTTGCACTGGTTGATGTAACTTCACTGACACTGGCTGTGGTCAGTGTAGCAACCTCAGCAGGTTTTTTATCATTCATATCATCATCTTCCTTACCGCAACCAAAGGCAATAATGGTAAGTATACCTGCAATTGCCAGCAGTGGTATAAAACGCAGATTTTGCTTAATCATGACAGCATAGATTAAAAGGTTAATAATATGGTTTACATAACAATGTTAAGCACGATTCTTCTAAATAATACATCCACAGCTTACTGTCTGATAAAACTGTATATCAGGTAAAAATAAACTGCAATGATGATAAAATTCTATTTGCTTTACAAATTATAAAAAAAAACCATATTGTCGTCTGCTTAGGAATGAATTACCTGAAAAATTTGACCAACATCAGAATTTACCTGACGAGGATACTATTCAATCTCCCCGAGGTAATCCTGCAGCGATCTGACCATGTAGCTTCCGTTAAGCCTTTCCCTTATCCCACCGGTGGCAGCATAGGCGGCTGCTGTGGTGGTAATATAGGGGATATTGTGCCTGATGGCCGATTTGCGGATATAGGAATCGTCATATTCGCTCAGCTTGCCGGCCGGGGTGTTGATTATCAAATCAATATGCCCGTCAACTATGGCATCGTCAATATTGGGCCGGTTCTCATGCAGCTTGTTGATGAACAGCGACCTTATCCCGTTGGCCTCAAGAAATTCCCTGGTGCCTCCGGTGGCCATTATCCTGAACCCCAGCTCGCGGAAGTCGCGGACTGTTTCAAGTATCTTCTCCTTGTCGCGGTCCGCTATAGTTATCAGCACCGTACCCGAAACGGGGAGAGGCGTTTTGGTGGCTTCCTGCGACTTGAAAAATGCCATCCCGAAATTGCCGGCCATTCCCAGCACCTCTCCTGTGGACCTCATTTCCGGTCCCAGTACCGGATCCACTTCGGGGAACATGTTGAAAGGGAACACCGATTCCTTGACGCCGAAATGCCGGATCTTCTGCTTCTTCAGGTTGAAGTCCCCGAGCTTTCTGCCGAGCATTATCTCCGTGGCGATCTTTGCCATCGGTATGTTGCAGATCTTTGAAACCAGCGGCACGGTGCGCGAAGCGCGCGGGTTGGCCTCCAGAATATATACCACGTCCCTGTAGATGGCATACTGAATATTCATCAGTCCCACTACCTTCATCTCGATGGCAATGCGGCGGGTGTACTCTTCGATGGTGCCGATCTGCTCCTCAGGAATTACCACCGGTGGTATCACGCAGGCGGAGTCGCCCGAGTGGATACCCGCGTATTCGATATGCTGCATCACGGCAGGCACAAAGGCATCGGTGCCGTCGGCAATCGCATCGGCCTCGGCCTCGATGGCATCTTCGAGGAACATGTCAATCAGCAGCGGTCTGTCGGGGGTAATATCCACGGCAGCGGTAACATACTGCCTCAGCATCTCCTCATCGAGTATCACCTTCATGCCGCGTCCGCCCAGCACGTATGAGGGGCGCACCATCAGCGGGTAGCCGATACGGTTGGCAATCTCCACCGCCTCATCCGGGGTGCTTGCCATGCCCGATGCCGGCTGCGGTATACCAAGCTTTTCCATTATCCTGCTGAAATGTTCGCGGTCCTCTGCATCATCTATTGTTCGGGGACCGGTACCGATTATCCTCACCCCGTTCTCCTCCAGCTCTCTGGCGATGTTCAGCGGCGTCTGACCCCCGAACTGCACAATCACCCCGTCCACCTTCTCCTTTTTATAGATGCTCAGCACATCCTCAACTGTCAGCGGCTCGAAATAGAGCCTCCCCGAAGTATCGTAGTCTGTCGACACCGTTTCGGGGTTACAGTTCACCATGATCGATTCATACCCCGCATCCCTGATGGCAAAAGCGGCATGAACACAGCAATAGTCGAACTCTATTCCCTGTCCTATGCGGTTGGGTCCGCCGCCCAGCACCATGACCTTTTTGCCCTCAACCGGCTCAACACTGTCGGTGCCGTTATAGGTAGAATAATAATAAGAAGCATCGGCGCCGCTTACCGGTATGGCATCCCATGCCTGTTCCATCCCCAGGGCGATCCTTCTTTCACGGATCTCCCTTTCGGGGAAACCAACGATCTGTGCCAGGTACCTGTCCGCGAACCCATCCCTTTTGGCCCTCAGCAGCAGCTCATCAGGAATTCCGGTCTCCCGCAGGCCGATGATCTCCTCCTCAAGCTCCACCAGCTCCTTCATCTGCTCAATAAACCAGGGCTTAATGTGGGTTTTAAGGTGAAGCTCTTCAACCGTCGCCCCTTTCCGCAGCGCCTCGTACATG
>PWNW01000119.1 GCA_003557605.1 Spirochaetaceae bacterium | reverse complement strand
AGCTTTCTCGGGGCTGAGTTCTTCACCTACTGGGTTGCCAGGGACGGGTTTGAGACCCAGTTTGCAGTTCCCTGGGGCAGCACCTACCGGTACATCCAGGAAGCTTTGAATATGGTGCCGAGGTACTGCAGGGAGCATGATCTTTCCATACGGCGTGCCACTATAGAATACAAGCCCAATGAGCCCAGGGGGGAAATGTTTCTGCCCACCATCGGTCATGCTGCGGCGATGATTCAGTCGCTGGAAACCCCGGATTTCTGGGGATGCAATCCCGAGGTGCTGCAGCACGATGCCATGATAAATCTTTCTTCTGCGGCCTCTGTTGCTTTTGCCCTCCATATGAAGAAACTGTTCTTTCTTCATGTCGGCTCCCAGAAGCCTGGTCAGTTCGACAATGACAATCCCCCGACCATCGGCATGGACGGACTGAAGGAGATGGTGAGCATTCTTTATCTGCTGAAAAAGGCAGATTGGGACGGATATATTGAGTTTGACAGCCATATGCTCAGGACCGATGCGGTACCGGGAGGAGCTTCAAGACTGGAGGTGCGTGAGCGGTTTATTTCCCTTGCAGTGGAAGCATACCGGCTGGTGGAGCAGAAGGCCCTTGACCTTGTGGAGGATCGTGAAATTTCCCGATGCCTTGATGAGCTTTGGGCAGAAGATGCAGCACTTGAGCAGATGCTTTCTTCATGCAGCCTGGAAGAACTTGCAGGGACAAGAATTGACTACCGCAGCACTTCAGAGAGGCCGCTTCGCATTGGAGAGCTTGATCTTCTGGTGAACCGGAGGATTATGGGCAGGTAGGAGATCTTCTGCCTGGGGCAGTTTGAGTTTTTCTTGACAGCCCCTCTATATTGTCATAACATTATGATTATCTCTTCAGAAGTATTCCACAGGGGGAGTCTATGTCAGAAAGACCAAATATACTCTGGCTGTTCAGCGATGAGCACGAGCGGAGTGTCAGCGGATATGCGGGTGATCCGATTGTTCGCACAGAGAACCTTGACCGGCTGGCCGGGAAATCTGTCCAGTTTACCCAGGCAAGCTGCACCTATCCGGTTTGCACGCCCAGCAGAATGAGCATTCTCTGCGGGAAGGAGGCCCATACCTGCAGCGCATGGAGCAACCACTGGGTAATTTTTCCTGAGCACCGCACCTGGCCTGAGCATTTTGCAGATCACGGATATACCACCTGCCTGGTAGGGAAAATGCATTTCGGCGGAAAAAACCAGATGAACGGATTCCAGCACCGTCCCTACGGAGATCTCCGCCACGGGCTTGGTCATCAGCCTGACCCCCTAAGCATGTATCCAGGCTATGCTGCCCCTGAGGGAGCTGGGGTTACTGAAATTCCCGAGAGTCTGATCCAGGATGTGGTAGTCACCCGAGAATCCCTTTCGTTTCTCAGGGAGCATCATGACCAGCATCCCGAAAAACCCTGGTTTCTCTGCGCTTCCTACGGCCGTCCCCATTCCCCCTTTACCGCACCGGGGCGCTACATCCGCCGGTACCAGGGAAAGGTTCCCCTCCGTGAACCGGGTGCTGACCAGGCAGACTCCCTTGAACCCTTTGCCGGAAGGCTTGCCTTTGATATCACCGAGGAGGAGACTATACGCGGGCTTGAGGGGTATTATGCCTGTGTTGACTTTGTGGATGACTGTATGGGAGAGCTGCTGGACGGCCTTGAACGGGATGGGCTGCTTGAAAACACCATAATCATCTATACCGCCGATCACGGTGATATGCTCGGTCAGTACGGATGCTGGGGTAAACAGCTTTACTATGAGTCTTCCATGGGAGTGCCGCTTCTTATCAGCGGGCCGGGGATTGCTGAAGATGCTCTTTGTGATCACCCCATTTCCCTGATGGATCTGTTTCCCACAGCCTGCGGTCTTGCGGGGCTTCCGATACCTGAGGAACTGGAAGGGGTGGATTTCAGTGAGGTGCTGAGAAATCCTGAATCAGCATCATCCCCAAGGGAGTATGCCCCCTGCGCGGCCTACCGCTACGGAGTGCGGATCAACTATAATAATGCCTTCAGCACCGATGATCCCCAGGCTGCCTGGCGATGCGTGAGAAGCCGCGACTGGAAATACGTTGAGGTGGAGCGGGGGGATCGTCTGCTCTTCGATCTGCGCAATGACCCGAAGGAGACGGTAAACCTGGCTGAAGATCCGGAGCATGCAGAGCGCTGCAGGACCATGAGGGAAGAACTTTACCGGAACTTCAGCTGGGAGGAGGTGCACAGGAAGCTGGCGGAAGACAGAAATCGGCTTCCCCAGTTCTACTCCGGAGAGATGCCTGGAACACCGAACCAGTACATGCTGAGCGACGGAAGGGTATTTGATGCGGAGAAATCACTCTACGACATCAGATGGCTGAGAATTCCGCCTGGATGCTCAGGGGGCATCATTCCCCAGATGAAGGGGTAGCAGTCAAGGAATCAAGCTGATTCCGTATGGAGGGTATCTGCCTATGGAACAGATAGATTTCAGGATGAGCATGAAGCACCTCTACAGTGCTCCCAAGATGCAGCCGGTAATCGCTGAAGTGCCGAAGATGAACTTCCTGATGATAGAAGGCAAGGGAGATCCCAATATTGCCCTGTCGTTTCAGCAGGGGATAGATGCCCTCTTCAGCTTGTCCTACACCCTGAAGTTCATGGTGAAGAAGGGGCCCCAGGCGGTTGACTTCAAGGTGATGCCCCTTGAGGGGCTCTGGTGGGCTGATGATATGTCGAGCTTTGCTTCAGGTGAAAAGAGCAGCTGGAAATGGACCATTATGATCATGCAGCCCGAGTTCATCAGCCAGGAGATGGTCATGGAGGCTGCAGACCAGGTAAAACAAAAGAAACACCTGCCTGCACTGGAATTGGCCCGACTAGAATCCTTTGAGGAGGGATTAAGTGCCCAAGTCATGCACATTGGTCCCTTTTCCCAGGAAGGCCCGGCCATTGAGATGCTTCACCAGTTCATAGAAGCCTCAGGATACACCCGAAGGGGCAGGCACCATGAAATCTACCTAAGTGATACCAGGCGTGCAGCCCCTGAAAAATGGAAGACCGTCATCCGGCAGCCTGTGAAGAAGTGAAGAGATACTGAGCAGCAGAGGCTGTTCAGTGAGATCACAAGCTTTTGAACGGAACATGAACATTTCATCTTATCCCTGAAGTTCTTTCTTTGAAATACCCCGCAGGCGGTGTATGCTGAAAAGAAGGAGAACGGTAATCAATGGGTGCAGCCAAGAAGCAGGGGGTCTGGGTTTTCTTCGGAACTTTGGGTGTCATTTTTGGAGTCCTGATTGGATTGATGCTTGCAGCGGGACCGCTGCAGGCCCGCATGTTTCTTATCAGGATGTTCGGCATCATTGCATATGTACTGCCCTTAGCAGTATGTGCTGGGGGATTCCTGCTGATGAAATGCACCAAGCGGCGGATATGGAAATCCCTTCAGCCGATGGTGCTTGCAGTGCTTGCATCATGGTGGATCTTTGCAGCAGAACAGCTCTCCGGTGATGTTTCCTCCCTGAAGACAGACAGCAGGTATGCAGGGGAGCTGGGCTCAGCACTGTTCAGCATGCTCTCCCGAGGGGGCTCCTACTTGTGGGCTCTCCTGCTGAGCATGCTGCTGATTTCTTTGGTTGTGTCTCTTATATGGAACGTCAGGCTGAAGCAGGGTGTATTTTTGTTCCTTAAGAAGGGGACTGCCGGAAAAACCTCCTATGCCGCTGATGCAGCGGGCATTGCTGCAGGTGTCTTCGGCCTGCTTGTCCTTACAGGAATTCTGTTTGATCCCGGAAGTACGAGCTCTTTTCTGTTCTACCTTCTTGGATATGGTTCCTGGGTGGTTCCTCTAATTCTGCTTTATATATGTGCTGTCACTATTACGGGTGGTTCAGTATTCACAATAGTGAGAAGCCTCCTTCTGGTGCCGATATTCTGCTTTCTGGCGGGAAGCATAGAGCTGCTGGCCTTCCGTTCAGCCTCTCCTATGCCGGGATGGCATGCCGGAGGACTGCTTGGGGGACTGCCTGTATTATTTCTTCAGAGGGTGTTCACCCTGCAGATCAGCATTCTGGCTGTCATTATTTCTGCTGTACTGCTGCTGGTACTGCTGTGGAATGTTCAGCTGCGCAGGGCCCTGGGACGCTGGCGCAGAAGCGCAGTGAAGCCGAAGAAATCATCTCCTGCAGCTGCAAGGTCCGTGAAAACCCGAAAGACAGAAGAACCGGACAGGCGGCAGACAGAGTCTGAGAAGGAAGAGCCCACAATATCATCTGAAGTATTGCAAAAGGAAACACCCCTGCCGGATCCATTGATCACTGATGCTCCGCAGAGAGATGAGCCCTTGCCGCTGTCCTTGCTTCCTGATGCCCCAGATACGGACGGCCAGGCCAGGAAGGAACTCATTGGTCAGCTTGATTCAGTTGAGAAGGTGATCATTTCCGT
>PWNW01000307.1 GCA_003557605.1 Spirochaetaceae bacterium | reverse complement strand
CGCCGTTAATGGCTGCGGAGAGGGACAGGTTTCGGATGATCTTCATGTTTCGGTCAGCAGGCTTCCTGCAGCAGCAGGAGATATCATAGCAACAGCAGCCAATACAGAGGTTTGCAGGACTTATGAGGAGGTTATTTTTGAGGTTCCGGCCATAGCAGAGGCAACATCCTACGAATGGCAGATACCGGCAGGGGCCGAAATTATTAATGGTGACGGCTCAAGAACAATAAGGATTCTTTTCCCGCCTGAGGCGGCTGTGGGTGATCATACAGTGCGTGTCAGGGGAGTAAACGACTGCGGCAAGGGCCCATTCTCTCCTCTCCATACCATAACCGTATATGCACCACCGGTGGTTTCAGCCGGTGAGGAGCAACAGTTGTGCGACAACAACACTATACTCGCAGGCAGCTCCATACCGGCAGGAGGAAGCGCAGTCTGGGAAACAGAAAAAGGCTACGCGGTATTTTCCGGCAGGAACATACCAGATCCGGACATCAGCTCAGTTGCTATGGGTGAGAATACCTTTACCTATACGGTAACCCATGAAGCCTGTTCGGTTAGTGATACCGTCAGTATTTACAACAACAAGGTTCTTGTGAATGCAGGACATGACAGGGTTATTTGCAATGAGGAGATTAACCTTGATGGCTCGGACCTTCCCCCGGGAACAACCGGGTTATGGAGCGTTGGCGCAGGAAGTGCCTCATTTGAAAATGCTGCGGCCGAACATACCAGGGCATATAACTTTGACCATGGAGACAACAAACTATACTGGTCGGTAACCAAAAACGGCTGCATGAGCCGTGATTCGGTCATCATCACCAATCACCGCCCCGAAATGGTTGATGCAGGTGCAGACCTGGTTACCTGCAATGGTGAAGCATGGGCCGGAGCTATTCACCCTTCCGGGGGTAATGGCCAGTGGCAGGTAATAAGCGGAAAGGCAGAATTTGATGACATTTCCGATCCCAATACCAGGATCTTCAGCCTTGACAGGGGAATCAACCGGATGGCCTGGGTGGTGAACAATTTTGCCTGTACCCTTGCAGATACGATTACAGTAACCAATCTGGAAATTGACATTACGGCAGGAGATGATATGGAGTTATGCGATTCACGTACTGTCATGGATGCAACCGTGCCTCCCCAGGGTGCTTCGGGCGAATGGTCGGTGGCACGGGGAGCTGCCACCTTCATGGATAAGGATATGCATGATACCAGGGTTTCCGGACTGGCGCAGGGAGAAAACGAACTGATATGGACCATAACAAAAGAGGGCTGTAAATTCAGTGAAAATATCATACTGGTCAACAATTCGCCCACTCCGGCCAATGCAGGGCCCGATCAGGAGATAACAGTAAATTATACCGGACTTGAAGCCAATGCTCCCCAAACCGGGACAGGCACCTGGTCGGTGATAAGCGGCTCGGGCACTTTCAGCGATCCCGGATCCAATACGGCAACCGTATCGGATCTCTCTCCCGGACCAAATATCCTGAGATGGACAATCAGCCACCAGGGCTGCGAGTCGGTAAGTGATGTGACCATAAACAACGGCAGCCTGGAGTCATTATATGCAGGAGAAGATCAGGTATTGTGCGGCAATGAAACAAGGCTCAGTGCTACCGATCCCCCGTTTGGCTTCGGGGTATGGAGCCTGAGAAAGGGGTCGGCCAGATTTGAAAGGGGCGATCAGGCAGATACAAGGGTATATGACCTTGGTCCCGGTGAAAACATACTAAGGTGGAGCGTAATGATAGGATCGACCGAGTACTATGATGAAGTTTCAATAACCAATAACCTGCCCTCACAGGCATCGGCAGGGGCGGACAGGTCAATTTGTGATGACAATTTCATACTGACGGGTAATGAGCCGCTTATCGGCACCGGCCTGTGGACGATTGAAGGGGGCTCGGCCGAAATTGATAACCATGACCTTCACAATACCGGCGTGAGCGATCTGGCCCGGGGTAACAACATTTTCAGGTGGACAATAACTAATGAAAATTGTATTTCATCCGATATAGTGGTAATAGCCAATGACACTCCCACTTCACCCGATGCAGGCCCCGACCAGTCAACCTGCAACGGCACTGCCGAACTCTATCCAAACACGCCGACCATCGGCACAGGCGGGTGGAGTGTGATTAGCGGCGCGGGTTCATTCGATGGTAATCTGGTAAGCGGACTTGCAAACGGGGAGAACAGGCTGCAATACACCATTACCAATAACCAGTGCAGTCTGTCGGACGAAGTAATAATCACAAATTACAAGCCCACCACCGCCGACGCCGGTTATAACATGAGTGTCTGCACCGGTGAAGTTGAGCTCAACGCCAACCAGCCTAACACAAACATAGGGGAAACAGGGCGGTGGACTGTTATAAACGGATCGGGGACTTTTGAAAATGCTGCCCGGGCGAATACGGTGGTTACCGGACTTGCAGCAGGAAAGAATGTCTTCAGGTGGAGTATCGATAATCAGGGGTGTGTAAGTTACGATGAGATTGAAATAAGCTATGACTTTATAGAAGCCGATGCAGGAAGGGATGTCATAACCTGTGATGAGGAGATCATTCTGAATGCCAACAACCCGGGTAACGGCGCCGGTGAATGGTCGGTGCGCGGTGGATCGGGATCGGCAATATTTGAAAACCCTTCCAGTCCGAATACCAGGGTAACCAACCTTGATCAGGGAAATAACATATTGCGATGGACCATAACCAACAACCGGTGTATATCCTGGGATGAGATCAGCGTACGAAATAACAGTCCCAGTAACGCTTACGCCGGAGCTAACCAGTCCCTTTGCGAAGATACAGGGCAACTGCAGGCCCGGGACCCCATTATTGGAAATGGAAGCTGGTCAGTTGTAAACGGTTCCGGCCAGTTCGATGAAGAAGGGATGCATAATACAGTTGTACGTTCCATAGCTCCGGGGTCAAACACCTACAGATGGACCGTGGAAAATGAGGGATGCATTTCATACGACGAAGTGGTAATGAGAAATGACCAGCCCAGAAACACTTTTGCAGGTGCTGACCAGGTCTTGTGCGATGATCAGACCATACTTACAGCCAACGAACCTGATGTAGGGAGGGGAGTATGGAGCATTATAAAGGGGGCAGGAGTTATGGAAGATGCCTACAGCAATATCACTCCGGTAACCAGCCTTGCTCCGGGGGACAATATTCTCAGATGGACAGTGTCTAATGGCCAGTGCAGTGAGTACAGCGATGTCAAACTGGTTAACAATAAATCCACAACTGCCTCTGCAGGAGCAGACAGGACAATTTGTGATGACCATACCGTTCTGGAGGGGAATATTCCTCTGCAGGGTAATGGCAGTTGGAGCGTGATAAGCGGATCGGGAACTTTTTCTGATCCTGGCAGCTTCAATTCAGAGGTAAGTGGTTTGTCACGGGGCAGGAATATTTTGCGGTGGACAATAACAGAGGAGAACTGTTCTTCAACGAGTGATGTCATAATTCATAACGACATGCCCAGCCTGCCTGATGCCGGCGCAGATATTGTAGTATGCGGAAATACATCTCCGCTAAATGGCAATATGCCAGCCGTGGGTACTGGTGAATGGACTCTGGTAAGCGGATCGGGAGTTTTTGATAATTCGTCAAGGTACAACACAACCATAAGAGAACTCGGACAGGGAGGTAATGTGGCCAGGTGGACCATCACAAATAATAATTGTTCATTGTCAGATCAGGTGGAGATCCGGAATAATCTTACCGATGTTTATGCGGGACCTGACCAGATAATTTACACCAATACCACCAATCTCTCAGCGAACAACCCGGCAAGGGGTACAGGCAACTGGACTGTCGATGCAGGAGGAGGTACAATTGCTTCTCCTTCTTCGCCCGAAACTAATGTCGGGGGATTGTATGAAGGGGCTAATACTTTCCGGTGGTCGGTCGATATTGACGGATGTATTTCATCAGACGATGTCATGGTAACTTACTACCGGCAACCCACTGCCAGCTATTCGGTAAATCTCTATGAAGGATGCCCGCCACTGGAGGTCAGGTTTACCAAAACCACCACTGAGGATTATCCATTCCGCTGGGAACTGGGGGACAGAGACATTTCTTCACTCGAAGAAAACCCTGTACACACCTATGAAGAACCGGGAAGTTATGTTTCAAGGCTTTATGTTATGGGTCCGGATGGTAAGGAGGTAATGAGCGAAAAGATAATTACGGTTCACGAGCCTCCCAGGGTAAATTTTGAGCTTGCACCAACAGAACTTTACATTCCGGGAAATGAACTAAGGACCTACAACTATTCTACAAACGGCAGCGAATATCTATGGCATTTTGGCGATGGGAACACATCAGATGAAATTAATCCCGTTCACACTTACAAGGATGAAGGTGAATATGATGTTAGTCTTGAAGTCTGGTCGGCAGAGGGATGTAACGATAATATGACATTTG
>PWNW01000253.1 GCA_003557605.1 Spirochaetaceae bacterium | reverse complement strand
GCCTCACAAGCCATCTTTTCTGTGCAATAGACCCTTCCATGTTCTGGGAGCCGAATGAATTTATTGAGCGGATGAAAGATTGGAGCAGGGCAGTGAAGGCTGTTCCCATGGTCAATGAACATGAGAAGCAGCTGATTCCCGGAGAGCTGGAGTATGTGTGCGAGCAGCAGAGGCTTCGGGATGGTATACCGGTTCCGATGAATCTGGTGAAGGAACTCGATGAGATTGCAGAAAGCATAGGATATACTTTAAAGATATCAAATATATGTGAACAGGAGCAGCGGATATGAAAAAACAGAAAACATTTAAGCTGGACCGACGGGATTCCGTATGGTTCCATGAGAACAGTTCCCATGTGAACGAGGCATATGCAAAGGATGTGTGTGATATCGCCATTTTACCGATAGGTGCCATTGAGCAGCACGGAGCGCATGCACCCTGCGGGATGGATACCTTCAATGCAGTGGGAATTGCTGAAAAGACAGCATTGAAGACCGGAGCCATGGTGCTTCCCTGTCCAAATTACGGGTCACATCCCCATCATCATTGGGGCATGCCGGGGACAATTCCTCTCACCTATGAAACCCATATCAGTCTTCTTGTTGATATTATTCGGGGAGCTGCTGTCTGCGGCTACAATAAATTCCTCATTCTTTCAGCCCATGGACAGGTCTCTTCCACCATCGTGGCGGTCCATAAGCTCGGCATTGAGGGATACTTTACTCTTTCGTCAACCTGGTATGACTTTCTCAGGGATGACAAGGCAGTCCTTGATGACTATATGTGGCATGCTGATGAAGCTGAAACCTCAGTTGGCCTGTATCTCTACCCGCAGTGGATTCAGATGGATCTGGCTGAAGCCGGCGGCGGACAGGGACTAGTTGATTCAAAATGGAAGATTGCTCCCGGTCAGTCTGCCAAGCCGGGCATGATGTACCACTTTGAGGGAACCTTTGCATTGCCTGAGGCTGATGATCTGGACAATGGTGTTATCGGTGATCCAACAAAGGCGACTGTGGAGAAGGGCGAACTGCTTGTTGAAAAGGTGGTGGACCACTATGCAGAGCTGCTGAATGAGATTAGGGAGAAATATCCCTGCGGGATCAATCCTCTGGGATTCAGGAATCCTTCCGGGTACCGAACGGCCCATCAGATTCAGTATGATTCGCACCACGATGCAAAGGGAAGACTGAAACAGTAACTGAGGAGCCGCCATGCGTTTAAAAGGAAAAGTTGGAGTAATTACCGGAGGGACCAAAGGAATCGGGCTTGGTATTGCAGAGGAGTTTGTCCGGGAAGGTGCTTCAGTAGTTATAGCAGGAAGGAACACCCAGACAGGTATTGAGGCAGAAGCATATCTGAAGGAGATTGGGGGCAGCGCTCTGTTTGTCCCCTGCGATGTTTCAGATCTTGATGATCTTGACCGCATCATTGCTTCTGCGGTGAGTTCCTTCGGTTCACTCGATATCTATGTGGCAAATGCTGGAATTAACGATCCCAAAAAGACCCATGTGCTTGACATCACACCGGAACAGTATGATTCGATTATGAATGTAAACCTTCGGGGCATGTTCTTCGGGGGGCAGAAAGCAGCCAGGCAGATGAAGTCACAGGGAACAGGCGGGGTTATCATCAATATGTCATCGGTGAATTCCTACCTTGCCCTTGATTCCCAGGCGGTGTATACAACCTCCAAGGGAGCAATTACCCAGCTTACTAAAGTACAGGCTTCAGCTTTGGCCCCCTACGGAATCAAGGTGAATGCCATGGCTCCCGGCCCAATAGATACAGAACTTATGAAGCGGGTGGGGTCTGATGACCAGCTGATGAATACCATACTCAGCAGAACTCCCATCGGACGTATCGGCACGGTGAAGGAATGCGGCCGGCTTGCGGTGTTCCTCGCATCTGAGGATTCTGACTTTATTTTCGGACAGACAATTTTTAATGACGGGGGAAGGGGATTTCAGGCCTTTCCGAATCCCGGATACCGCACCGTCACTGAAGAGGAGTACCAAATGCTCCAAAGGATTAAGAAATCATGAAACAGCCCGTCGTAGCATGCATGACCTTCGGAGATCACCGGAAGAATGAATGGGAGAAGGTTTTTTCCAAAATGACTGTGCCGAGGCACAAGAAGCTTGTCAAAGAACTGAAGAAACTTCCCGTTGACTTGCTGTATTTTGATGAGCCGGCACGAAGCAGAGAGGAAATCAGCCTCCAAGTGGAAGAACTGAAGGGCAGGGGAGCTGAGTCGTTCATTGCCCACACACCCTGCTGGACTTCACCGAATTTGGTGGTTTACGGTGTCCAGAAAATGGACCTTCCTACAGTGGTGCTGGGCAACCGCGATGCAGGCACCCACGGCTGCGTGGGACTCTTCGGCGCAGGAGGAGCTCTCAGCCAGATCGGGATTTCCCATAAACGCATCAGGACGGACTACGATGCTGATATGATATCTCCCCGTATCATGCCCTTCATTACGGCAGCATCGGTAAAGCATCGCCTGAAGGGATCGGTATTCGGATATTTCGGAGGAAGGTCTATAGGTATTGATACCTCACAGTTTGATCCGATGCAGTGGAGAAAACTCTTCGGTATTGATGCTGAGCATATTGACCAGGTTGAAATTATCAGACTGGCAGAAGAAATGGATTCGAAACGGGTTGATGCCTTTAGGATATGGCTTGAACAGAACAGCGGAGGGGTGCACTACAACTCCGAAAAACTGACGAGAGAAAAGCTGGATTTTCAGATTGCCTGTTATCTTGCTCTCAAGAAGCTTATCGGTGACCACAACCTTGATTTTACTGCAGTGAAGTGCATGCCTGAACTTTCCAACAGCTATGTTCCCCAGTGCATCAGTGCGGCTTTTCTTCCCGACGCCTATGACGGGGATGAAGGCGAAAAGGAAAGTATTGTCATGGCCTGTGAAGCTGATGCCGACGGTGCTCTGACCCAGCAGATATTGAAGATTATCTCCGGGGGCCGACCGACCTTCTTTGCCGATGTGAGCCACATTGATGAAGCAAGGAATATGATTTACTGCGTAAACTGCGGTGCATTATGTACATGGTATGCCTGCAGAAGCAACTGCGGAAATGAAAACCTTAAGGCCGTAACAATCAACCAGTCAGTTCGTCCAGGGGGAGGCGGTATTACCAATTTCTTTGCTGCTCCCGGGCCCATGCAGCTTGCCAGGATGTACCGGAAAGACGGACTATACTATATGGCTGTCATACCCTGTGAGGCAGTTGCGCCGGACCAGAACATGATTGATGAGTTTGTGGAAGCACGGGGCCCCCATCAGCTGCCGGCGTTGTTTGCAAAAGTTTCCATTGATTTTGAGACCTTTACCCAAGAGTTCGGCTCAAACCATATCTCCGGAGTTGCCGGTATGTACATTGATGAGCTCATCGAGACATGCAGACTTCTTGGGATAGAGCCGGTGGTGTTCTGATGAAAACCAGCAGAAGGGAGTGCTTTGACATTGCCATGAGCCGGAGAGAACCTGAGAAGGTTCTCCTTGATCACGGAAAGCAGGTAAGCTCAATTCATAAGATTATTTACCATGCTGTCAGAAGGGAGATGGGTCTCGGGGAAGTGCCCTGCAGAATTCTTGACCGCATGAGTCAGTGCGTCCACACTGATGAGGATCTCCTTGAACTGTGGGGTGTTGATTTTCGCTGGCTTATTCCAAACTGGACAGGAATCACTGAGATTGACAGCTGTCACTACAGAAATCTCTTCGGAGTCCTCTTCCAGGATTCCGGGGATTATTTCAGTATTTCCGAATCTCCCCTGAGGGGAGCGGGGATGGACGGACTTAACTCGTACCAGTGGCCTGAAGTCAATGATCCGGGTCAGTTCTCGGGGCTTCGGGAACAGGCTGAATATTGGCATAGAAAAACCGACTATGTGATCGGTGCTGACGGAATAAAGGGAGGTATTCTCCAAACTTCCCTTGAACTTGCCGGATACGACCAGTTCTTCATGGATATGCTGCTGAACCCGGAATTTGCCCATGCGCTGCTTGACAAGGTGCTTTCGCTCTATCAGGGGATGTATACGAATTATATAAGGGAAATCGGGCAGTACATTCAGTGCATCTACCTCACCGATGATTTCGGCAGCCAGAACTCACTGCTGATGTCGCCGGACATGTGGAGGGAATTCATTAAACCCCGGGAAGCTGCGCTTATTTCCCATATTAAGGAACTTGCCCCCCATGTAAAGGTAATATTTCATACCGACGGCTCTGTTAAACCCCTGCTGGATGATATGATTGAGATGGGAGTCGACATTCTGAACCCGGTTCAAACCTCTGTTGAGGAACTCAGCGATACTGCTGCCCTCAAGGATGAATATGGTGACCGGCTATGTTTCCATGGAGGGATTGATGTGCAGAAGGTGCTGGTATCCATGGATGAAGAAGAAATTCGCCGTGAAGTCCATCGCAGAATATGGGACCTCGG
>PWNW01000275.1 GCA_003557605.1 Spirochaetaceae bacterium | reverse complement strand
ATCCCATCCCCGCTGAACCGCCCGCCAGGTCCAGTCAATATCTTCGGAATACTGAAGCTCCGTGCTGAAGGGCATCTGCTCCCAGCAGCTTCTCCTAACTGCTGATGATGCCATGGAAAAGCAGTGCTTCCAGTACTTCTGCCTGGAGCCGTCACCGAAGGTATACTCGGTATCCTTGGCAAAGAGGGCGGCGCAGTCCTCCCTCGGCATCTGCCTGCCGAAGAGGGCAGCGGTATTTTGGTCATCAAATCCCTTGGCCAGCTCTTCAAGCCAGAAGGGATCAGCGGGGGTGCAGTCTGAGTTGAGGAACACCACCCATCGGCTTTCCCCGGAGGCCTCCATGCCGCGGTTGAGCACCTGTCCGGGGACATAGGTTCCTGCGGCGACCCGATGGACCTGATGGGCATGCTTTTCAAGCAGTTCCCTGGTCCCGTCCTGTGAATCGTTGTCAAAGGCAATCAGGGCCAATGGAACAGTCTGCTTATCGAGCATGTTCAGGGTGTCCTCAATGAGGGGCATGTCGTTGCGGGAGCGCATTACAACCGGTATCGCGTCTCCATTCAGGGAACTGAGAGCCATCGGTCAATCTCCCCCTTCATGAGGCCGTAGAGGTCATCCAGCCGTGATACCTCCAGGTCCAGCGAACAGCTGGAGCAGAAGGCGGCGGCAGAATCCTTATCTTCCGGCGAGTATCCGTGCATGCCCGCTATCGGGCGGTCTCCCATATGGCTGGGAAGCAGCAGCACCCCGGGGTGCATGAGGAAAAACAGCTCC
The DNA here is from genome assembly GCA_003557605.1 of Spirochaetaceae bacterium. GTDB lineage: Bacteria > Spirochaetota > Spirochaetia > PWKH01 > PWKH01 > PWKH01. The sequence goes on along the minus strand of PWNW01000275.1, from coordinate 3,711 downwards.
CCGTACCTTCGGTCGGGGAAATCGACGCCCCATGCGGAGAGCTGCTGGTCTGTGAGCACCTCTCCGCATGGAAGTCCCTTCAGGATTTCCTCTATGCGCCGGGATGCCTGGGAATTGAAGAACCAAAACCGGGCCATGGTTGAATCATAGACCGCTGCGTAGTCCTGTCCGAACTTCAGGCCCGATGCGGCAACAGGGCCCTGGACATCACAGGTATCGTGCACGTCGGTCATCCCGTGGTCAGAGAAGATGAAGAACCGCACTTCCCGGTACCGGGACTGTGCAGTCCTGATAAGTGCCCTGATCTGCTGTTCATACCAGGCAATCTTAGCTGAGACCTCCGGATGGTCTGTGCCTACACGATGCAGCACCGCATCCATGGAAGCCATATAGAGGTAGGCAAACCTGCAGTCACGGCGGGGATCCAGGACCGCATCGGTGAGGTCCTTTAGGTTCTGCTCTTCGGAGGCCTTCCAGTCTGAAAGAAAGAAGTCAATGTTCTGGTCCCTGGCATAGTCCATAATGGTAGGACTGCCGCTGTTGATGCCTCCCGGCTGGTACAAATCCCGCTTCTCCGTATAGTCCATATACTTCATCAGGCTGAAGGGCATATTGTAGATGTTGAAGTAGCCGGTGTATGCAAGCTGCCGGTTTATCAGCTTTCCTATGACTGAGCGGGCCCGGTTCCTGCTTGACAGGGCCTTCGGCACAAGACGCATCAGCTGCAGCAGGGGCATGCGGCGAAAGGGGGAATGATCAGGGTCATAGACAAAAAAGGAAAAATGACCATGGTCTCTGGGAAGCAGTCCCGTCAGGATGGTGGGATCGCAGGTTGCGCTGTACCCAAATATGGTATCCAGCGGCTGCTTCACCGGCAGCATGTCGTCTAGAAAGCTGTGACGGTCAAGGAGCTCCCACCCGAAGGCGTCAATAAATATGCAGATGCTGATTCCTGGCAGTTTCTCTTCCTGTCCGGACAAATATTAGTTCCTTATATCAGGCTGGTGAGGGTGAGAAGGAAGAAATCGCCTCTTCCCTGGTGTCAAAGACGTCAATAATCTGATGCAGCCGCACCAGTTCAAAGAGGATCCGTACCGGCTTTGTGATGCTGCAGATCCGCAGGTCGCCGCCCTTCCTGTTCAGGCGCTTCAGGATCGAAAGGAACGCTCCCAGACCTGAGCTGTCAATAAACGTGAGCTGGTTCAAGTCAAGTATAATATTGGACTCCGATTCCAGATACGGTTCGATCTGGGCCTTAAACTCCTTCACATTTGCCGCATTGAGGTTGGCTCCTTCAATTTCGGCAACGACCACTCCCGCTTCGTTAGTTACACGCATAGGCTTCTCCTTTTCCATCTGGATATCAGCATACTCTTCATATACTACCCGGGAAATGCAGAAAACTCAATGTTGATTTCTGTATAAAGGAAGTTAACAATTGACACCGACTGATGAACGGGCATAGTATTGATGTTGAGGAAGGCATATGAGATCGATACGGATTCTTTTATTGGCTGAACCCCAGGGGCTGCATATCAAGCTGAGGGAACACTTGGATTCCCATTTCACCACAGTGGCGCAGTGCGAATCTATTGTTGACGGGCTCAGTGAGCTCCAGCACAGATTCCATGACGTGATCATCATATCCTGTGATATTTCCGATGCCTATCTGCTCCAGGATACCCTTCGGATTATTTCGGAGGCACAGCAGCAGGTCATCCTGGTCTCACAGCAGGGCCGGATTGAAGGCACCTTCCCTGAAGTCTCCGCCTGCCTGAACCTTCAGGATGAGAATGCCTTTGACGAGCTGCTGCGAGTGCTCAAGGAGGCGGAAGCATCTAAGGATGCGGAATTTGCACGCACCATGCTCTCTGCAGATGCCATGGTGTCGGAGGACACACCCCTTGCCGACAGCATTCCCCTGGGGCTGTACCGAATCAGGCCCAACGGCGACATCATTGAATGCAGCAGCACCCTGGTTGAACTTTTCGGCTCTCCCAATGCCGAGACTGTGCTGGGAGAAAACTTTTTTACCATGTTCTGCGATCTCCAGGATGCGGAGAACTGGCAGGGGATCATATCCAGGGACTATGAGCTGCGCGGCCTGGTGTACTGCATTGAGCAGCACAGCGGTGATTCCATCTGGGTCAGAGACACCGCACGGGCAGTATTCAGTCCCTCCGGGGAGATATCATCATATGTGGGGGCCCTGGAGGACGTGACCAAACAGAAGTTCTATGAACACAGTCTTTCATTCCTGAAGACCCATGACATCCTCACGGGACTTCCGAACAAGACATTTTTCCTTGACCAGGCACGGCTCACCATCTCCCAGGCACGCTACAGCGGTGATGTTGCTGCATTCCTGACTGTCGATCTGGGCGATACATCCGGAGAACTGGCTGTTTCAGGAACAAAGAAGCAGAACATGGTCCTCCAGCAGGCTGCCCAGCGAATAAAAAAGAGCCTCAGGAAAAGCGATCATGTGGCCCGTCTTGAAGGCAGCTCGTTTATTGTGATGCTCCACAGCCTCAGGAGCAGAAAGGACATTCTTACGGTAGCAGAAAAACTTACCCAGATATGCAGCACCCAGTTTACCGCAGACCAGTCCAGCTTCACCCTTTTTGCAAGCATCGGGATTTCCATTCATCCGGACCACGGCGATGAAATTGAGGTTCTGCTCAACCGGTCAAAGATAGCCGCATTGACAGCCAGGGATCGGGAACAGGGCGGGTATATGATATACAGCGATACGATACATATCCGAAACGGAGCAACGGACTCATGAAGCACAGGATCAACATACTGCTGACTGCTGTCTCACTGTGGATACTGGCATTTTCCGGATGTGCGACCATGCCGGATCAGATGCGGGAATATTCCATCGGAGACGAAGGCCCTGCAGGGGGCATCATCTTTTATGACAGGGGACCGCAGGAGGGCCGATGGCGGTACCTGGAAGCAGCCCCTGCTGAATATGAGCAGACCCTGCGATGGGGTCCCGCTGATATCGAAGCAGAAACCTCAACAGCCTTAGGAGCAGGACCAGAAAATACCCGGGCAATTGCAGAGGCATTTGAAGCCGCCGGGGAGTTTGACACTGCTGCACAGTACAGCAGTCTGGCGGTCATCAACGGGTATGATGACTGGTTCCTGCCTTCCCGGGAGGAGCTTAATCTCATGTACCGAACCCTGGGAGTAAAAAACCCGGAAGGTTTCCGCGGTGTCGGATACGGATACTGGAGCTCCTCACAGTACAGCAGGGCCCTGGCATGGGCCCAGGGCTTCGCTTCGGGGGTGCAGGGACGAATTGAGAAGTTCGACAGACTGATCGTACGGCCTATCCGGGCTTTCTGAAAACACCCCCGCTTACGCGGGGAAAACAGAATACCTGCTGCATCAATAAACACTCTTCTAGAAACACCCCCGCTTACGCGGGGAAAACTTTCCCGATCCTTCCGGCCGTCGGGCAGCCGTAGAAACACCCCCGCTTACGCGGGGAAAACGCACCGTTGAACAGGCGGCGGCATTCTGCGAGAGAAACACCCCCGCGTATGCGGGGAAAACTTCAGGAGCATCATGGAGCTTCCTGATCAGGGAGAAACACCCCCGCGTATGCGGGGAAAACTGCTCAGTGTATCCTGCGAGCCTTCGCTCTCTGGAAACACCCCCCGCGTATGCGGGGAAAACCTCTCTCTGTATACGCTCTTT
>PWNW01000009.1 GCA_003557605.1 Spirochaetaceae bacterium | reverse complement strand
GCCTCCACAGAAATTTGAGAGCAGTTCAGCGCCCTGCATGGTGTGCGCTACCTCGGGATGATACTGCACCCCGTAGAGATTCCGTCTCTCATCAGCAAGTATGGCAGCTCGGCAGTTTTCTGTGGAGGCCGTTACAGAAAACCCTTCTGCTGGGATGCTGACGGAATCTCCATGGCTCATCCAGACAAGAGACTGCTCCTCAAGTCCCTCAGTCAGCGGAGCAGGAGCAATACCGCTCAGATGTGCATACCCGTATTCACGCTTTTCGGGACGTTCAACGCTCCCCCCGTGCATGACCGTCATGACCTGCAGGCCGTAGCAGATTCCGAGCACAGGAATTCCCAATGAAAAAATTCCCGGGTCCGGCCTGGGTGAGCCTTCATCCATAACGCTGGCTGGTCCTCCGCTGAGGATGATGCCTCTGGGATTCAGGCTTCTGATCTCTTCCAGCGATGCGTTGAACGGGAGGATTCTGCTGTATACATGGGCCTCGCGCACACGACGTGCAATCAACTGGCTGTACTGGGCACCGAAGTCAAGGACCAGGATTGTTTCTTCATGCTTCATGGCTGCCTCGATATCTGGTAGTTCAATGGTTCTTCAGTAATGGTTATGTCATGAGGATGGCCCTCAATAAACCCTGCCTGGGTGACCTGCATGAACTCTGCATTCTTCTGCAGCTCTTCAATGGTAGAGCATCCGCAGTACCCCATACCGGAACGTATACCTCCGACAAGCTGATGCACATACGCAGCAAGGGGACCCCGATAGGGCACTCTTCCTTCAATACCCTCTGGGACCAGCTTATCAGCTTCAGTCTCATGCTGCATATACCGTGCCCTGCTTCCCTTCTGCATCGCCTTCACTGAACCCATGCCTCGATGCAGCTTGTAGTTCCTTCCCATATAGGTCATCACTTCACCGGGGCTTTCTGCAGTACCTGCGAACAGATTCCCTACCATCACGGTGTCTGCTCCGCCTGCCAGTGCTTTGACAATGTCTCCGCTGAATTTAATGCCCCCGTCAGCTATAACTGGTATTCCATGTTTTTTTGCCAGCTGTGCAGTATGCATCACCGCTGTAAGCTGGGGAACGCCAACTCCTGCAACAACCCGTGTGGTGCAGATGGAACCAGGCCCTACTCCAACTTTGACTGCATCAGCACCTGCTTTGATGAGGGCCTCAGCACCTTCAGGGGTCACAATATTTCCTGCAATTATCTCCATGTCAGGAAAATGATGCCTGATAATCCGTACTGTCTCTGCAACCATCTTGTGGTGACCATGGGCGCTGTCGACAACCAGCACATCAACTTCTGCATCAACTAATGCCTGGGCGCGTTTAAGCTCCTTCTCTCCTCCTGCACTTAAGGCGGCCCCAACCATCAGACGTCCTGTTGCATCCTTCGAGCTTCTTGGGAAATCCCTGGTCTTAATAATATCTTTGAAGGTGATTAGTCCCTTGAGTATGCCCTTGGCGTCTACAAGGGGCAGTTTTTCAATTCGATATCTGTGCAGGATCTCCATAGCCTGCTCCAGGCTGGTGCCCGGTTCAGCGGTAATCAGTCTATCCTTCGTCATTACCTCTTCAATCCGCAGGGTAAAGTCAGCATGGAAGCGCAGGTCCCGGTTAGTTAAAATTCCGACAAGCCTGCCTTCATCATCGGTCACCGGTATCCCTGATATATGGTACCGCTTCATCAGAGATGCAGCGGCCCCTACCTTATCATGGGGGCTTAAGGATATGGGAGCAGTAATGATGCCTGACTGGGACCGCTTGACCTTATCGACTTCTGAAGCCTGCTCCTGCTCAGAAAAATTCTTGTGGATGATCCCAATCCCCCCTTCACGGGCAAGGGCTACTGCCAGTACGGATTCAGTCACCGTATCCATAGCAGCACTGACGATTGGTATATTGAGCTTGATGCTTTTTGTGAGTTTTGTGGAAACATCGGTATCTTTGGGAACTACTTCCGATTTTGACGGAACAAGAAGGACATCATCAAATGATAATCCTGTCCTGATATCTTCAATGCGCTGCATGACGGACAACTCCTGTAATGTTATGGTACTTCATATATTGAAAAGAATTGATCTCTATTTGTACCGCTCTTTCATTATGGTGTCAAGCGCACTGTGCAACAAACCGGAAGAATAATGCCAGTATTGTTGCAGAACCTACCAGGATATCCATCGAACCGGGGGATATGCACGAAATACTGATACCGCCAGCAGTGCCCCTAAGAGTATCCCGACAAGGTTTTGTATCATATTTCCTGGAACTTCAACCACCGCAGCAGGAAATCCATACATGATCCCGCCTGCCAGGAAATAGAGGCTGACCATAATGATCATTCCCACAAGACCTGAAACTATGATTTTTACCACCGACAGGGGAAATAATTTGCTGGTTTGCTCCTCCGGGACCTTCCATGCTGCTGAACGGATTACCAGCCCGACAGCCAGGCCTCGAAGTGCGTTTATCACAAGGGTGATAGGAGCCCATTGGGGATACCCGCCGATGAGATCTGCAATTGCTGTTCCCAGTCCTGCAGCTATCATTGCGGTAACAGGCCCGAAGGTGAACGCAGTAAAGTATATAGCTGCATCACCGAGATTAATGTATCCTCTTGTTGGAGCGATAGGAACCCGCACGATGAGCGTAAAGACTGCGGTTACTGCGGTAAGGACTGCCGCCAGGGCAATTCTCATGGCAAGGCTTGAACTGTTTTTGTTTTGTTCCATATTCTCCTCCAATCACATCCATATCAGCAAGGTTAATACTGCAGCTGCACAGAGTCCGGAAATTATATGCAGAATACAGAATCTCAGGTGAGGCAGCTGCACGAAGCTGCTGCGCTGTTTCGATGATCCTATTCCTCTATGCTCTAAACTCATTGCCAAAACAGGGATTAATTTTATTGAAGCAATGACTGCTGAAGTAAGCACCGGCTGCAGTTCGCCTATTCGTCTTTTTAACCCGTTCTTAGATGTCGAATTGGAAGTATCTCTCAGTTTATGGGCATCCCTGACATTCTGCAGCAGTTTAACTATAGAAGGAATATAGCGGAATGAAAGTGTTATGACAAGAGCAGCGGTATAGGGAAGCCCGTACCACCGCAGGGTTAAGATAAACTGCTGCAGCCTTGTGGTAGCAAAATACAGGTAGAATGCAAACGTAATCCCGGTGACTCGAAAAATAATCAGCAAGGTTTCATTGATCCCTTCTCTGGTGATCCGCAAAACCCCTAGTGAAACCAGCGTCTCATCCCCGCCTAAAAACAGCGGAGTCAGCAATCCAATAAGAATCAGCAGGGGAAGGATTGTCTTTAATGGAGCAAACAGCCCTTTCATTCCTGCAGCAAGAACAGTACATGCCATCACAAATACAACCAGAGATGCATATCGTATTACTGAAAGCGGCCAGAAGAGAATTACACATACTTCAACAAGCAGTACCAGCTTAACCCTCGGATCAAGCTTATGGAGAGAACTGTTTCCTGGAAGGTACATACTGCCGATCATTCGGTACTCCCGGAGAACCTTCTATCTGAGATAATCTTTCCGTCATTCATAGTTATGATCCGCTGCGCTGCGAACCGTGCAAATCCAATATGATGGGTAATAAAAAGTATTCCTGCTGATTTTTCCGAAAAGGAAGAAAGTATCTTCTCAATTACTGCAAATGATAAGCCTGAATCTAGCTCGTCGAAAATATAGAATCCCTTTTCAAGAATATAATACACTGCTGCCTGCAGCTGCTTCCGCTCACCGTAGCTCATCATGGAAGGAGGGACAGACCCGTCTGGAAGAGAAAAGGTCTGCTTTGCATGGGAAATCAGCGTATCCTGAACATCACGCTTCTCTCCCCGTCGTTTCAGCCCATATGATAATTCATCATCAACAGTAGGTAAAAATATTTGATAGTCCGGATTTTGGAACAGATAGCCGCCCCATGCAGATAATTCATCAGGTGAGGACTCCTTCCATTCAGTATTCACCCTTCGCTTAATGCTTCCCTGCTCTTTTTTTAAAAGTCCGCACAGCAGCTTGCATAACGTACTCTTTCCGCACCCGTTAGGGCCGACTAATGCCGTGGTCTCATTCTCAAAAAGATCAAGGGCATCAATATTCAGGGAAAAACCTGAAGGATAGGAAAACTTCACATCACGGAGTCTCATAACCTCCCGTACCTCGCCCTTCATCGGAGGTAATTGAATTGTCTTTTTGAATTTTGCTTCCTGCTTCTCTATTTTCCTAATGCTCCCGTTTTCCAGCATCGACCAGCCGTCAGCGTTATCATAGAGCACCTCATCTCTTTTGGAAGCAAGATACAGTACCGTCTTTCCCTGCTCACGAATCCGCTTGATATAGGAAACACAAAATGAAGCATCAATTTCTTCCAAGGATTCATCCAGCACCAGCAAATAAGGGTCTACTGCATAAGTAACGGCAAGCATTAGTTTCTTCTTCTGCCCGCCCGAAAGCTCCGCAG
>PWNW01000166.1 GCA_003557605.1 Spirochaetaceae bacterium | reverse complement strand
GAGGCGATAAAGGTGTTTCAGTATCTCGGTATTCTTGAGACAGTCGTGCCTAAGGGAACATTTATCTGCAGATCCTCAAATATGATATCTGAATTCTTCACCTGGTCCGCTCTCCTTGAAAAGAAGTACATGGATGAAGTGCTGGAGCTTCGGGAAGTGTTTGAGCAGCGCGGTGTCTATAATCTGATGCGTAAGACGGCAGATCACCCGAAGACAGCATGCATCGACCGGCTTGAGGCGCAGATTAGGCGGATGGAGCGGGCAGCAGATGACGGCTGTTATGAAGAAATACTGTATGCCGACTATGATTTCCATTGGATTCTGATTCAGGAGACCAACAATTCCCTGTTCATCTCCATGTATGATCATCTGCGGGATTTTACTGTTGAGGAGATGAAAAGGACGCATTTGAGCTATTCCGATTTCCATCAGCTTGCAGCAGTGCACAGAAGGATTGTTGAGTCCATGAAGTCTGAAGATACCGGAAAGGCAATAGAGGCCCATGGATCGCATTTCCCGCTGATAAAAGACAATCTTGATGAGGTCGGTTCAAATATTTCCGCATCTGATATGGATGAGAAATTATGAAAAAGAGCACAAGCTGATTTTTTCAGCAGAAAGAAAAACAGAGAGATTTTTTTAAAATATTTTCTTGCCAGTTTTATAATGTATGTTATAATACAACTTATCAATATGATAGTGTTACAGCTGAAAATGGAAAAACCATGTCAGATAATAGCACTATCTTTTTTGCTGTAAAAATTTACCAGAAGGTAAATGAAAAATTATTGTAAAAGGAGTGAATTATGAAAAAGCTGTTACTAGTTTTTATGGTACTGGTTGCTTTTGGGACATCTGCGGTTTTTGCAGGAGGGGCTCAGGAAGAGACAGATGAACTGTGGCCGAGAACGCAACCCGTAGTTACGGTAGGATTCGGTGCAGGAGGCGGAACAGACACATCCGTTCGCCCTGTGATTGCAAAGATGGAAGAGTACCTTGGTGAGACCATCAATGTCGTAAACATGGAAGGTGCTGCCAGTGCAGTTGCTGCTAACCATGTGCTCAATCTTCCCGCTGACGGTTACAATATGTTTGCCACCGGTTCCGGTCCTTTTGCAGGATTCCGCGTAATGGGAACTGCTGACACTGACTGGGGCGACTGGGTTTCCTGGCATCCGTTTGTCGGCCCTGCTGCTATGCTGGTTCGGCCTGACTCCCATCTGCAGACATTTGATGAAATCATGGAAGCGATTTCCAATGATGAAGTTGACTTCGGAATCTCCGGATTCGGCGTCGGTCCCCACGTTCTTGCAGAAGCTATCTTTGATATCGCAGGGGTTCCTTCTCCGAACTACGTAACCTACGGATCCTGCCGTGATTCCTCAGTTGGATGCATTGCAGGCGATGTTGACGTAACCATGGCTACCTTTTCAGCAGCTGTTGACTTTGTAAAAGCGGGTGACCTGAAGGCTATTGCAGTAACGACTCCCGAAACTTACCAGGTGAACGGTATTGAAATTGATTCAATTACTGATGTACTGCCTGGAAGTGAAGATGTACCGATGCTGTCTGAAACTTGGCCGTTTATGATGCGCCGCGGAGCTCCCGACCATATCGTTGAAGAGCTGACCGAAGCATTCATCTGGGCAATGGAACAGCCCGATATTATCGAATACGCTGAGAGCCAGGCTCTTAACGTTGCCGGTTACTACGGTGAAGATGCCGATGAATTCCTTTCCTTCTCTGAAGCAGGATACAGCTGGGCGCTGTGGAATTCAGGTCTCGCAGAAAATGATCCCGACGATTATGATATCCCGACAACTGCTGATTGGGACTGGAATGTTGAACGGCAGAAAATTTACTAAGCCTACAAAATGTTGAACGAATTTTTACAGCAGAAGAGAGATGTTCTCTCTTCTGCTGAATCTTGTGACAGGTGGTAAAACTGTATGGATGATGTGAAGAAGAATGTGACTGCTGATTTTATCATGAGCATTTTGCTCATCATTTTCGGTATTCTTATCGGCTGGGCGTCCCTGAATATGCGGGTCTACAATAAATTCCTGGATGCGCCCGGATTTTTCCCCCTTATCCTGGGAATTATCTTTGTAGTACTTGGTACGATCATGCTGATATCGGCAGTTAAACGGAAAGCTTTGGAGCAGGTGCAGGAAGTGCTGCATAAAGACCGCGTGGTAGGATTTTTCAAGCATGATCAGTTCAAACGTGTAATGATTTTAATCGCTTTGATGGCAGTTTACATCTTTGGACTGATCGGAAACATGCATTTCACTATAGCCACTGCGATTTATCTGTTTGCCACGTTTTTATATCTGCGGTCGAGTTCGGTAATTAAGATAATTATAATATCAATCGTGACGGCAGCGCTTATCAGTGCGGTTTTTAAAAATTTCTTTAATATTCCACTACCATAATGATCAACCAAAGAGGAAGGATGACCAATGTTTAGTACGTTTTTACATGAACTGACTTTATTCGGTGGTGCGCTCGGGGTGGCGCTGACTCCGATTAATATACTGGTTGTAATGGGCGCTACGGTTATGGGGATTTTAGTGGGTGCTATTCCCGGGTTGACAGCCACTATGGCACTGGCCCTGCTGATCAACCTGACCTACGGTATGGATCTCATGATCGCTATTGCATTTCTCCTCGGAGTATATGTCGGAGCAGTGATGGGCGGATGTAATGCCGCCATAATGGTAAACATCCCCGGTACACCCTCCGCTGCGGCTACTGCCCTGGACGGATTTGTTCTTGCACGCCAAGGGAAGGGAGGACTTGCGATTGGTACGGGAACAGTAGCTTCGTTTATCGGAATGGTTGTCAGCGTTCTGGTCCTGATTTTTCTGTCGCCCTTCATATATCGGATCGCCCTCCGATTCGGGCAATGGGAGTATTTCCTGCTGTCGGTTTTCGGCATTATGATATGCGGCAACCTCTCAACGGGAAAAGATCCGATTAAAGGCTGGGTTGTAGGATTTCTGGGGTTCTTCACTGCGATGATCGGACTTGAGCAGGTCTACGCCTATCCGAGATTCACCTTCGGCTCACTGCAGCTGATGGGAGGAATTCAGCTCATTCCGGCTTTGATCGGTGTGTTCGGAATCTCAGAAGTGCTCTTTGTGCTTCAGGAAAAGGTGCCCTATAAAATCGAAGGAACGGTTGGTAAGGTTGTTCCGACTTGGAAAATAATCAAACAGATATTTCCTACTGCTGTCAGATCGGGCTTTATCGGCGTCGGTATTGGTGCAGTACCCGGGGCAGGCGAGGATATCGGAGCCTGGGTATCCTATGATATCGGCAGGAGGCGTTCAAAGCATGGGCATGAATACGGAAAGGGCAGTCTTGAAGGACTGGCTGCAGCAGAGACCGCAAATAATGCTGTAGTCGGCGGAGCTATGATTCCATTGATGACCCTGGCGGTGCCGGGAAGTCCCCCTGCTGCAATGTTTCTTGCGGCGATCTGGCTCCATGGCGTACGTCCCGGTCCCATGCTTCCTGTAGAGAATCCCGGATTCCTGTACATCGTAGCTATTATGCTGATGCTGGCCAGTATTTCCATGCTGATTTTCGGACTGCTGCTGGCAAAGCCTATGGCGGTCGTTCTGAGACTGAAGCGGGAGATTCTGATGCCGATTATCGTCCCATTGACCGTAATCGGGGCATATGCAGGAGGTGTTCGGGTCTTCGACATCACTGTAATGTTCATCTTCGGGTTAATCGGGTACGTTTTGAGAAAATTTGACTACCCTATGGCTCCTCTTGTGCTGGGAATTATCCTCGGGCCCATGGCTGACATCAGTTTCCGCCAGGCGCTCATGCAGAGCAGAGGAAGTCTGCTTCCGCTGCTGCCCCGTCCAATTGGTGCAATCCTGCTGATAGCCATCATCTTTATCGCTGTCTCAGGTATCCGCCGGGCTGTGGAACATACCCGGGAGGAACGGAAACGGATAGAGCAGGAGCAGAATATGGGGAGCGGTTCATGAGGCTGAAGGGAAAAACCATCCTGATCACCGGAGCCTCCGGCGGTATCGGCCGGGCTATTGCAGTGCGGTTCGCCCGTGAAGGAGCTGCGCTGGTGCTGATGGATCTGGACCGGGAAAACGGAACAGCCCTGGAAGAAGAGCTGCGGCAGTCAGGATCTGAAGTATGGTTCCTAAAGGCTGATGTCACCAGCGAAGCTGACTGGAAGCTGGCCGTGGAGGAGGCAGTTTCGAGAACCGGCAGGATTGATGTACTGATCAATAATGCCGGGATTAACATCCGAAAGCCGATTGAAGAGATGTCCGCTGATGAATGGGACACCATGATGAAAGTGAATGTCGGAAGCGTTTTTCTGGGGACCAAGCATGTAATTCCGGTAATGCGGTCTCAGAAGGGCGGAAGCATTATCAACATGTCCTCCATCTGCGGACTGGTCGGCCATAAGTTTACCCCCGAGGCGTATACCGCCTCAAAGGGTGCGGTAACCCTT
>PWNW01000256.1 GCA_003557605.1 Spirochaetaceae bacterium | reverse complement strand
TCAGGGCAGTGATAAGATTCCGGTAATAGGCGATGCCTTCTGGATTCACCGCACCGGTGCCGTCGGGAATGATCCTCGGCCAGGCGATGGAGAACCGGTATGCCTTGATCCCGGCCTTTTTCATTAATTCAATATCTTCTCGGTACCGGTGATACTGATCACAGGCCACCGTACCGTTCTCTCCGCCGTAGACACGCCCGGGGACGGTGCAGAACCTGTCCCAGATGCTCTCTCCCCTATTGCCTTCAAGTGCGGATCCCTCCACCTGGTAACTTGCCGTTGCTGTACCCCACAAAAAATCCTTCGTAAACCCGGTTCCGCCCATTTCCGACTCCTTGCGTTTCAATATTTCAGTAATAAATATCAGTGCCCTGCTTCACCTCAGGAGGGAAGCAAAGAGAAAACGTTTTCTCTAGGAGTATATCACTATCCCGGGTGATGTCAAGGATTCACGGTGATGAAAAAAACAAGATCAGCAGCAGGTCTTGGTTCAAGCTGCACTAGGAAACTGGTATGTGTTTACATCTTATTAAAGTAATAGTCTTTTTCCACTGTTTTTTGTATAATGTCAAATATGATAAAAAACATCTGCTTTTCTGCAGCCGCAGCGGTCTTTACCTGCCTATTCCTGCTGTCCTGTGCCACCATTGACAGACTTGAAAGGATGCAGGATGACTTCAGCTCCCTGGACAGCTATTTCTCAGATCGTGACATCCCAAAGTTCGACTCCTCAATGCCCTCTATCTACTTCACCGGGACTGAATGGAATGAGCGGTCCCTGGAGCTGATCAGAAATGCCCAGGACTACATCCTGATAACCATATTCCTGGGAAACTACCATGAGAGCACCCATGAAGTCTGGGAACTGCTGAGAAAGCGGATGCAGGAAGGAATCCGGGTATATATGATTATTGATTCCTCCTCATACTTCCAGTTTGATCCAGAACAGCCTGATATCGTAATTCCTGCTGTGTTCAGTCATCTTGAAAAGCTGGGAATCCCCTATGTGGAATACAACCCCTTCACGGTAAGCAATCTCTTTTTTGTTTTCAACATGCTTGACCGGGACCACCGGAAATTCTGGATTATTGACGGCGAGATTATCGCAGCCGGCGGGACTAACATTAACTACACGTCCCTCGGACTTCCTCCGGAGACGGGGAATATTGACACCATGGCGGAAGTGCATGCCCCTGAAGCAGCAGCGGTTCTAGTTTCATCATTTGTCGATATCTGGAATTCCTATTCCCCCTTCAGACTGAACAGGGATGATTTTTCCGCAGGCGCTCCATCTCCTGAAGAACAAGAGCTGACTTCCTTCTGGCTTATCGACCACCATTGGTCCCAGTCCCCCCAAGTAACCGATATGTTTGATGCGTTCTTCCTCTTTGCAGAAGAGCAGTTGTGGATGATCCAGGGGTATGCGTTTCTTACCCCGGCACTCACCAGGCGCATCCAGTACGCAGTTGAAAAGGGCGTCGAGGTGAATATCATGCTCTCTGATTATGCCAGAAAGGACAACTATGAACTTGCGTCCCGCTATGGAATACTTGATCTGATAGATGCGGGCGCCAATGTGTACATGTACACATCCCCTATCGGAGCATTTCTACATTATAAGCTGATGCTTGCCGACGGCAGGCTTGCTGCCCTGGGAAGCGTAAACTACAATCTGCGGTCCCAGACGCTGTCCAGGGAGATATCATTTGTGTTTGACAATCCGCAGATCGGCCGGGTACTTCTGGAGAATATTGATGATCTCATGGTCCATGCCCGCCCGGTAACCCGTGAAGAAGCTCTTGAATACCGAACGTTCAGAGGGCTGCTTTATTTCCTCCTGATGCAGTTTTGGGGGTAATCACATGAATCATCGAATATGGTTTCTACTGCTCATCATGGGTATCTCACTGCAGCTTTCTGCAGCCTCCCCATGGGTGGGCGGGTATCGTGCCTCTCTCGACGGGTTCAGCAATCTGCCGGACACTGAATACCTTGGGGCCTACTTGTTCATTGAACCGCTTCAAGGCCGGCCGGCAAGCCCCCATATCTCGGCAGGACTGCTTGCACCGGTATTTTCCAATACTCCCTTTCAAGGAATCTACCTCGACATCCACTGCGGGATCACATTGTTTCATTTCCAGGACCATCCCTTTGATTCCTTGTTCCTCAGAAGAAGCACCCTTGCCCCCCGTATACAGGCAGGGATGCTTGCTTCACTTCAGGAAATCTCCACCCCCCTGATATCGCTGGAAATACAGCCCCTGAGTTTTTTCTTCGGAAACAGAACTGTCAGTGTTTTAGGCGTGCGAATTCTGATGGACCCATGGGAATCACAGGCTTCATGGGGAGTCCGTATCTTCGACATAGGCTATTACATATTCTAGGAGCTAGGCGCATGAGATTGATGAAAACAGCAGTACTGGTGATGCTCTGCTTGATCTTTGGGGGTTCTCTCTTCGGCTTGTCTCATGGAATAACCCTCGGTACGCTCAACCCAGGAAGCAGCGTAGTTGCGGGAACAACCTTCGGAATCACTCCAAGGTTTGAAGCAGAGCTTTTTTCCGTCATTCCCGCCGCTCCCATTCCATTCTCCGGGATTTCCGGCGGTGCGGCGGTAACCGCATCACTCTCGGGCCCCCGGGAGCTTCATTCAGGAGAGGGCACTTTGTTCTTCGGAGCATATCTTTCAGCAGGATATCTCTACGGTGCTGATTCACATGGGGTTTTTCTCCGGCTGACGCCCCTCGCCGTGGGAGGCCCGTACTACGGAATTCGCGAGCGTGCCGCTTCGGTTAACCTTTTTTATGACATAAAAAACAGCGAATTCTCGGTATTCTGGAACCTCTTCCTTATTGACCTCTATTTCTGATGCTGCTGCCGTATCCCGCCATGGGAGACATAGAGCTTCATGGAGATATCATTGCTGACGTTGGTTCTGCTGTACCCGGAGGCATCGAGGGCCTGTTCCAACTCCTCTGTCCGGTCTGTCTGGAATCCGATAAGCACCTTTGCCGTATCGCTTGCTGCATTGCGGTAGTGAAACAGGCTGATGTTCCATCGGTCCTTGAGCGCTGTGAGGAAATCACCAAGGGCCCCTGAACGTTCCGGAAACTCAATTTCATAAAACACTTCATTCCCTGCTGCAGGAGCAAACCCTCCTACCATATGCCTGACATGCTCCTTCGCTATGTCATTGTCAGTGAGATCGCAGAAATGAAATCCGGCATCAGAAATCTTCTCAAGCAGAAGCTTCCGGTCACTCTCGCCGGTCACTCCGATTCCTATAAGCACATTAGCAGATGCAGGATCCCCTAATCGGTAGGAAAACTCCCTAATACTTCTTTCCCCGATAACCTGGGTGCAGAACTGATGCAGGGCACCGCTTCTCTCAGGCATTGAAACAGAGAGCAGAGCTTCCTTCCCTGACCCGGTAAGCGTCCGTTCAGCAACCTGCTGAAGCCGTTCAAAGGTAATGTTTGCCCCTGAACAAATCACCACCGCCCGTGCATCAGGGGGAAGGCAGTACTTTTTCATACCCGCCAATGCCAAGGCCCCTGCCGGCTCAAGGATGCTTCTTGTATCCTCAAAGGTACTTTTTATCGCTGAGCACACCTGATCTGTGGTGACAGTGATAAAATCATCCACCATCTCACGGGCGATATCAAAGGCGAGGCTTCCGACCTTTCTGACGGCAACTCCGTCGGCAAATATTCCAACATGTGTTAGTTCTACCCGTTCACCCGCTGCAATGCTCGCCTGAAGGCAGTTGCTGTCTTCAGGTTCCACACTGACAACCCGGACATCAGGCCTGAGGGCCTTCAAGCAGCTAGCAATTCCGGCAATCAGACCTCCTCCTCCGACACCGACAAACACATGAGTGACATTAGGAAGCTGCTCAATGATCTCTTTCCCCACAGTGCCCTGCCCTGCTATGACAAGGGGATCATCAAAGGAATGGATAAAGGTTCTTCCGGTCTCCCTCTGCCGGATGGTGCAGTACTCTGCCGCCTCTGAATAGCTGTCCCCATGCAGTTCAATTTCAGCACCGTACCCGGCAACCGCTTCAACCTTAATGCTTGGTGTAGTTACCGGCATGATGATCAAGGAACTTATACCGAGCTTCTGGGCTGCAAGGGCAACACCCTGGGCATGGTTGCCCGCACTTGAAGCAATAATCCCCCGCTGTTTCTCCTCCTCGCTCAGCTGGGAGATCTTATTGTAAGCGCCCCGGATCTTAAAACTGTGGACCGGCTGCAGGTCCTCACGCTTGAGGTATACCTGATACCCCACCTCCCTGCTCAGCTTCGGAGCGTACATGAGAGGCGTCTCCAACGCAGCTTCATACACCCGGCTTGTCAAAATATTCCTGACCATATCATTTATCAGCAGTGAACTCATTGCACATCCTTTCCCTCATTGGGCCTGTTCACCCGGCCTGCAAACTTTTCAGACTGGTTGGTAAAGATATATCACAAAAGAAGGAGATGAAGAAGGGC
>PWNW01000139.1 GCA_003557605.1 Spirochaetaceae bacterium | reverse complement strand
GGCCTCCCACCTCTATCATTACTCCCCGCTGGTGAGCATATTTTCTTACCTTCTTTGCCAGATCGGAGGAGGGCTTACGGGTTTCCTTATCCTCAACCATCTCAAGACCCATCATGAGACCAATTCCCCTCGCTTCCCCGAGAATTTTTGATGATGCCTCCAGTTCCTTGAGTCTGACCATGGCTTTCTTCCCCAGTTCAGCAGCACGTTCAGGGACCTGGTATTCAAGCATCCAGTCTATAGCAGCAGCCCCCGCTGCAAATGCAATCATGTTTCCACGGAATGTTCCAATAGTCTTTCCGGGAGGCCAGGTGTTCAGTTCTTCCCGGTAGGCAATAGCAGATATGGGGAAACCGATACCCCCAAGCGCTTTGCTTATTGTTACAATATCGGGAACAATTCCAGCATGCTCAAAGGCAAACATCTTTCCTGTTCTGCCCAGCCCTGCCTGTATCTCATCGCAAATCATCAGCACACCATGTGCTTCAGTTATCTCCCTGACCCGCTGGAGAAACCTTGGGGACGGAATGATGGTGCCCCCTTCTCCCTGCACCGACTCAAGAATTACCGCAGCGGGTTTGGAAAACCCTGAATGCGAATCCTCCAGGACCCGTTCCAGATAATCAGCTGCCTGCTCATCAACCTTGTCATCGGGACATCCAAAGGGATTCCGGTACCGGTACGGGAAGGGTATGAACTGTATGCCGGGGACCAGCGGACCAAGACCGTCGCGATGGCTGCTGTCGGTAGTCAGAGCCAGAGCGGCACCGGTCATCCCATGATACGCACCTTCAAATGCAATGATCCCATACCGCTGGGTATTGTATTTCGCAAGCTTCAGTGCCTGTTCTACCGCGTCTGAACCGGTAGGACCGCCGAAGAAAATTCTGCTGAGTTCCTTCGGAAGAACCTTCCGCAGACTTTCAACCATCTTTTTCCTGGTCACCGTTGGGATGTCCAGTGAGTGGGTTACCAGGTCTATCTGCTTATGGGCTGCCTTGAGCACCTCCGGATGCGCATGTCCGAGGGCCATGACCCCTGCACCGGCAAAAAAATCGATATAGACATTCCCGTCTTCATCTTCTAAGGTTGCTCCCTTTCCTCGTGCAACTGCCATTGGCATACCGCGTGAATACGAAACTGCTGAGCTTTCATTGTCTGACTGAAACTGCAGGATTTCCTGCGATTTCGGTCCTGGGGGAACAGTAGTAATCTTCGGTGCTCCGGCAATTGAAAGCTCTTCAAACATCTTTTCTTGATTCATCTCTTCATCTCCTTGCTATATAATGAAATCATCATACTTATACGTATGACAACCGTGCATGCTCAGCTACCTTGGCGGTAATTTCCTCCGCCGCCTGCATCAGGTCCTCCACCAAGTCCATGATCCTTGATTCTGTCAGCCGCATGGAGGGCCCTGAAATCGATATGGTTGCAATGACCCTCCCAGCTTGGTCATGAATTGGAGCGGCGACACTGTTGAGGTCAGGACTGAACTCAAGTATTTCCGTGGAGTAGCCCTTAATCCGGGCAGCCTGTACTTCCTCCCGAAACGTTGCCCGGTCTGTAATGGAACGTTCTGTCCGCTTTTTCATGTCAATTGATGCCAGATATGCGTCCAGCTGTTCATCTGTCATGCTTCCCACAAGAAGCTTGCCAGAAGCACATGAATTCACCGGATAGGTGTAGGTGACATCTGGATTCAGTATCACATGGTGAGGACTTTTGACCTCATCAATCGCTATGACCACATCCTCAGAAAGCACATTCAGGTAAATATTTTCATGGGCAATCTGCTCAAGATCATTCATCACCAGCTTTGCAACATCCCGGAGGCTCTTATTGAGAGGGACCGTGCTGCCGAGTTGGAAAAGCTTAAACGTGAGGCCGTATCCTGAACGCATCTTTTCCACATAACCGATGGAAATTAAGGTTGCTAGAAGCCTGTGGACATTCGCCCTTGTGAGATTAAGTCCCTTGCTTACTGCTGCAGGCTGGACAGGCTGATGTGCTGCGATAAATTCAAGCACCTGGAATGCTTTTATGACAGTAGAAGCAAGCACATAACTGCTTGTTTCATTATTTGAACCTATGTTTAATTGCTGTGACATATATCATTCTTCTTCGGTTTATCTCATATGTCAAGGTCTGGATGCAAAAATTTCTTACTTTTTTTGAGTCTTGTGATGGGCATTACATGTGGTCAGCACGCAAAACACCCCCGGAGTAAAAAACCCCGGGGGTGAATGAAGTCTCTTTTTCAGTGATGCTTACGGAATCCAGGAAAGGATAAGATCCTCATTCTGGTGCATCCAGTCCCGAGCTACATCCATTACATCATCATCTGATTGTTCAACCTGAAGCATCAGATCTGCAAGCTGGTCTGTAGTAA
The DNA here is from genome assembly GCA_003557605.1 of Spirochaetaceae bacterium. Lineage (GTDB taxonomy): Bacteria > Spirochaetota > Spirochaetia > PWKH01 > PWKH01 > PWKH01. Next base: position 14,400 of record PWNW01000139.1, on the reverse strand, counting down.
AAAACATGTTTTCCAGAAACTGGGCAAGTTCAGGTTTGTCTTCTCGAAGTCCTTCTCTTCCCATGATATGAATGTTCTCATCACCCCAAACTTCCTTGTCAGGATCCTGTTCAAGGAATTTCAGGTCCCATCTGCCGAATTTCCAGTGCGGGTCCCATCCGGTAACAACGATCCACTCTTCCCGGTTTATTGCATCCTGGAGTGCGGCAGTCATAGCTGGACCGCTGGAAGGAAGCAGTTCAAGATCAAGATCATACATCGGTATTACATCATTTTCCGTGGTTATCATGATGCCGGCTCCTGAATCAATACCTGTAATTCTTCCACGGAATTTGTCGGCATAATCATTCAGTTCAGAAATATTGTCGATAGTGACATATTCCGGTACAACAAGTCCGCTCTGGGTTCCTTCATAAACATGACCTAAGTCAATGATGTCGTCCCCAAAGGTTTCAAGATAGTCACTATGGAGTACGGGAAGCCATGTTTCCATAAAGGCATCCATGTCGCCGCGGGCAATTGCTGTGTAGGCAGGCCCTACGTCGGCAGCCATGATATTCACGGTATACCCCATTTTCTCTTCCAGCACAACTTTTGCCAGATGGGTATAGGCTATTCCTTCAGCCCAGTTCACATATACGAGATTTGCCTCCTTTTCCGGTGCCTCCTGCTGCCCTGCAGCAGTCAGTCCAGGTACGACAAACACAAGCATCATCATTGATACCAGCACAAGTTTCTTCAAGTTCATATGTATCCTCCTAATACAAAAAAAATTATTTTTTTTGTTTCTGTGTCGAGTTACCCAACGCCTGGGTAATCCTGTCTAAATATATTGCAAGTATTACAATAGCAAGACCGCTCTCAAATCCGAGATCAATCCTCAGCTGTGTAATACCCCTCAATACTTCATTTCCAAGCCCCCCTGCACCAATCATTCCGGCAATAACGACCATGGACAGGGAAAGCATAATTGTCTGATTTACACCCGCTAAAATTGTCGGCAGAGCTACAGGCAGTTCAGCCTTGATCAGTATCTGTTTCGGGGTCGCCCCATAGGAAACGGCTGCTTCGCGAATTTCCGTAGGAACCTGCCTGATGCCCAGGTTTGTCAGTCGAACTGCTGGGGGCAGGGAAAAAATCAGCGTTGCAATGACCCCCGGTACCGGTCCTAGCCGGAAAAACAATACCGCAGGAATCAGGTATACGAATGCAGGCAGTGTCTGCATGAAATCAAGGATAGGCCGCACAATGCGTTCCACCGAATCACGTTTTGAAGCCCAGATACCAAGGGGGATCCCGATGATCAAGGCAAAAATTACTGAAGTAATAACCAGCGACAGCGTCTGCATCGTCTGCCGCCATAGGTTCATCTGCATAATCAGGAGAAACCCAGCAATAGAGAACAATGCCATCCATTTACCTGCAGTAGCCCACGCTGCCGCGGTAAAAACGGCAATAACCACCAATGCCGGCACCGTAATAAGCAGGCTCTGAAATCCAGAAAGAAGCCCATCGACCACTACTGTCACAGCATCAAAGAAAAATGCTCCATGTATGGTAAGCCAGTTAATTAATGCAGCGAACCAGCCTCCGATATCAATAAACTGCAGAACAATCATGATGTTACCCTCTCTTTTTCGGTGGATTGATCACTGTCTCCGTTCTGCACCTCACTGAGAACTGTAGGCGAGGCTTCATCATCAATAATATTATTTACCTCAGCAATGATGGTTGCCCGGCCTACTGCCCCGACAAGCCGTCCCTGCTCATCAAGTACAGCAATGGGATAGCGGGTCTCCATGGCAGCTCCAAGCAGATCATACATGGAGGTATCACGCTGGGTGGTATACACATCTTCTTTGATAATCGTGCAGATATCCCGTTCCTTCTGTTTTCTCAGCTTCACGGCATCATCAATCGATACAACCCCTTTCAGCACTCTGTTACTGTCAACGGCAAGCACACTGGAAACTCCGTTCTTCTCCATAGCCCTGACCGCAGCGCTGCAGCCTTCCCGGGGAACAGTGATTGAGGGGTAATGATGCATAAACGAAGATGCGGTGATCACCTTTGTTCGATCCACATTCTTCACAAACGCCTCAACATACTCATCAGCGGGATCCGTAAGGATCTCTTCCGGGGTCCCAATCTGACGGATCTTTCCATCGGGGCCCAGCATCACAATCCGGTCTCCCAGGTTCAAGGCTTCATCAAGATCATGGGTAATAAACACAATCGTCTTATGCATTTTGGCCTGAATCTCAAGCAGTTCATCCTGCATCTGTGCTCTAATAAGCGGGTCCAAGGCGCTGAATGCTTCATCCATTAAAAGAATTTCCGGATCATTAGCCAGGGCCCTTGCAAGTCCCACACGCTGCTTCATGCCGCCGGAAAGCTCATGGGGATAGCTGTTCTCATACCCTTGAAGGCCCACAACCTTGAGGGCGTCAAACGCCTTCTTAAGACGTTCGGGCTTTTCCATGCCTCCTACCTCCATTCCGAACTCAACGTTTGCAGCCACAGTTCGATGGGGCAGAAGACCGAAATGCTGAAATACCATGGACATGGTCTTTCTTCGCATATCCAGAAGCTCATCTTTCGACATAGCCATGATATCTTTCCCGTCCAACAGAATGTTCCCTTTTGTAGGTTCAACCAGCCTGTTGAGACACCTGATCAGCGTTGATTTTCCGCTGCCCGAAAGACCCATAACAACACATATCTCTTTGTTCTTTATTGTGAAGGAAACTCCGTTAATTGCTACGGTATTCCCAGTCTCATTCAGGATCTCCTCACGGCTTTTCCCATTCTTAAGCATAGGGAACACACGTTTCGGATTAGGCCCAAACCCCTTGTATAGATCCTGTATTTCTATTTCTGCCATATGGTAACTCCTAAATCATATACTGCAGTAAGGACATGCATTATTGATTCTTCAAGAAAAGAGAACATTCAAGAGATATTGAAATTAATCATTGGTTCTCGAGAAAGATTTCTGCGGAATTCTCTGCACATCATTAGTAATCTAACTAATAAATAATAAAATGTCAAATGGATTGGTACACATTATCTTTGCGGTTTAATTAGTGATAAAAAGAAGAAAAATATTAATATTTTACAATATATCATGTTAATGATCATGGCATTAACTGCCTAAAAAGCGTACTCCGGACACGATCACGCAAAACCCTCTGCATCTCAGGGATTCTGCCTATGTATATATTTCCAATCTGTATTATTAGTATTCTAATTTTTAAGAGGATGCTGCACCGCCCGTACAAAAGTCGGCACCGATGCCTTTGCCGCATGCTCAAGAGTTATTACTCCCTCATTATGTTCCAGGGTAATCTTGGCAAACATCAGTCCCTTGTTCACGGAAACATTTCGTATCGAGGAAAGCTTAATTAGCTTAACTTCAGTCTTGGATAAAGGATTGACGGAAATCAGATAGAGATTTTTCCCCGTCACAGCCGCCAGCCACCTTCTGCCCTCATACACCCCTGAAGTAATACCGTAGAGCCGCTCATCCATATGCAGGATCTGGGGAAGGGCGCGAACCTCCAACCGGAAACTGTAGAGATTGTTAACACCTAAAACTTTCAGAGCTTCTGTTACATCTTCTTTTGTCATTGTGCTTCCACTTCTGCCTTTCTCTCTTGCATTGTCTGCAGAAACTATACTATCATGAATATCCATATTATGAAACGTGCAATCATCATCGGAGGAGGAGTCGGTCCCATGGCCGGCACTGACCTCCACAGGCAGATAATTCTTCATACAAAAACAGACGGCTCCGATCAGGACCATATAGATGTGGTGCACCTTTCCTATGCATCTCTCATCTCCGACAGAACGGAATACCTTCTCGGCAGCACTGCTGACAATCCCGGTCCCGCAATGGCTGATGTCATCATGCAGGGAATGCAGGCCCTGAAGAACCGGGACCAAAAAGCTGCAGCAGGCGTTCCATGCAACACCTTTCATGCTCCTGAAATTTTCAATCCATTCAAGGAAACTTTGCTTGCAGAAGACTCGGACATCCAAATCGTTCATATGCTTGAAGAGACTGCCTCTTATATCCTTGACATCCTGCCGAAGGCGAAACGCATAGGGCTTCTTTCAACTACAGGGACCCGCAGCAGCAGGGTATGGCACCATCAGCTTGCCCAATATGGAATAGAAATCATTGAAGTTCCTGAAGAACTGCAGCCGAGGCTTCACGAAAACATTTACCATCCAAAATGGGGCATCAAGGCAATCAGCAAGGCTTCAGAACGGGTAAAATTGGATTTTGACGGATTCTGCCAGATGCTTCTTGAAGAACAAGCTGACGGCATCATTCTAGGATGTACGGAACTTCCGCTCATTTTTCCGATAGACACATTCCTCGGGGTACCGCTGATTGATCCGATGATACCTTTAGCACGTGCTCTCATTAGGGAAGCGAGCCCCTCACAGCTGATGGAACTTAAGAAAATTTTTTAATCCTCTTCAGCTAGATCCTTCACCCCTTCCAGGATAAGAGACGGAGCATAGGGAAACTCTTCTGCCGTGGTCCTGTCAGAAACCCCTGAAAGCACCAGCACCGTATCTATCTCGGACTCAATGCCCGCGATGATATCAGTATCCATACGGTCTCCAATGATGGCTGTATCCTCCCTTCGGGCACCAAGTCTCTTCAGAGCATGGCGCATCATCAGAGGATTGGGTTTCCCGACAAAATAGGGTTCTCTGCCGGTTGCTAGGGAGATCGGCGCTATGAGAGAACCGGTGGCAGGCATGATGCCCTTCTCAATCGGGCCTGTCCGATCAGGGTTCGTTCCGATCAGCTTAGCCCCCCGCATAACCAGATTCACCGCATGGGTCACCGTATCAAGATTATAGTTTCGTGATTCACCCACCACCACATAATCAGGATTCACATCATTCATGCTGTATCCCGCTTCATACAATGCGTTTATCAGTCCTGCTTCACCGATCACATATGCGGTTCCGTCGGGTCTCTGACTTCCTAGAAATGACGCAGTGGCAAGCGCTGAAGTATAGAAATGCTGTTTATCGACAGCCAGGCCAAGGCGTGAAAGCTTCTGCTGCAGCTCAAGGGGAGAGCGCTCGCTTGAGTTTGTGAGAAACAGGTATTTCTTATTATTTCTATGCAGCCAGTCAATAAAACGTTCCACCCCGTCAAGAAGCCTGTTCCCATGGTAAATCACCCCGTCCATATCGCAGATGAATGCAGCCTTGCTGCGTATCCGCTTCAGAATCTCTTCACTGTTATGTTCCATCTGTGTTTCCTTTCAAACGGCTGATCACATCGTCCACAACCCATTCCGGGGTAGAGGCGCCTGCTGTAATACCAATTATTTCACCGCAGCGCATTTCATCGATGATATCATCTGCACCGCTGATAAGCCATGCTTGAATACCCCGCTCCAAGGCAATGTCGTAGAGCCTTCTGGTATTTGCACTTTCCTTTCCGCCTACTACTATTACCGCATCCACATTCTCAGTCATGCCGATAAGCGCTTCCTGCCGCTTTTTTGTGGCCGGGCAGATGGAGTCAATGATTTCAAGTTCCTCTGCTCCTTCTGTATCGGCAAGGCACTTCTGGATATCTAAATACATTTCTCGGGAAAAGGTAGTCTGGGCAATCAGGAGCACTTTCTTATCCAGCTGAATGTCATCCAGTTCATCACATTCCCTGACAACATACACCCCTGAAGTATTCTCTGCAAAACCTTTCAGTGATACAACTTCTCCATGATTCCTGTCCCCCGCAATCACCACATCATACCCTTTTTGCGCATATGAAAAGACCAGCTGCTGGGAACGCCGCACCCGGGGACAGGTCCCGTCAATCAGGGTATATCCTGCATCAGCAAAGGCCCTGCGCTCCTCAGGAGGTATCCCGTGAGCGCGTATCACTGCGATTCCCGGGGTGTGTTCATCAGGTCTCCTGATGACGGCAACGCCTTTCTTCTGCTGCAGCTCCAGAAACTGTTCATTGTGAATCAGGGGACCTATGGTATACACCGGGAGATTTTCTTCCTTCCCCCGTGATACAGCTAATTCCAGCAGCTCAACTGCCCGCTGCACACCGGAACAGAAACCCATCACGGTTGAACGTATTATGGTCATGAACCTATCCTTTTTTGATGCTCACCGCCGCTCCGTGCCCTATAGGCAGTACTGAAGTATAAAACCTGGAATCCTTCAGCAGCATGGCGGTAAACTGCTCAATCGGTTTTTTCAGTCCCCTGCGCACATCCTTTTCAGCAGGAAACAGCACATCATCTGCAATCAATATACCCCCCGGAGCAAGAAGAGTACAGACATCCTCATATACCAGGGGATAGGACTGCTTTCCCCCGTCCTGAAACACCATGTGATACGTTCCTGCTTCCCTCTGGGCCATTTCGGGAAGAACTTCCTCAGCAGAGGCCTCAATCAAGGTTATGATATCATCACATCCGGCTTGTGCAAACATGCTCCGTGCTTCACAGTTTGTCCTGCGATGGTTGTCTATTGTGACAATCCGTCCTCCAGTTTCCCTGAGGGCACAGGCAATCCATATGGTTGAATACCCGATGCCGGTCCCTAGCTCCAGCACACGCTTCACGTGATTCATCCGTATTAACAGGGACAGCAGTTTTCCGATTTCAGGTTCTATGAAGGGCTGCAGGTCCTCCCGACCGCGATGTTCCTGGTCAAGCATCTGAAGAATATGATGATCGTAGACAACCATGCTTCTCAGGTAGGTGAGTGTATCTTCCATGCCGGTCTCCTGACATGCATCAGCCGGTCTCTTCTGAAAGACCGGCTGATCAAGGCTGACAGCTTTGCTGTTATTTCTTTTTCTTCTGCTGACGTTTTCCCTTCAGCTTTCTTGAGGCTTTTTCAACCTCAATCTGTTTTCTCACATCCTCGGATGCTTTGGTTGAAGTGCCGACAGCAGCGGCTGCTGCATCCGCTTTCTCCACTACGATATCTCTGTCAGCATCATACACTTTCCCGAGATGCTTGGCCTGCTTCTTGTTTGCCCGCTGCACCCAGCCAATTAGTACCGGGGAAGCAATAAATATTGATGAATAGGTACCAATCACAACTCCTACAATCAGATTCAGGGAAAAATCCCTGATCATGCCAGTACCAAAAATATAGAGTGCAAGTACCGCAATCAACGTAGTCAGCGAGGTAATCAAGGTTCTGCTGAGTGACTGGGTGATGCTGGTATCGGCAATCAGCCTGAAGGGCCGCTCCTTCATCACATCATTGTTTTCCCTGATTCGGTCAAAGACGACTATTGTATCATTAAGTGAGTATCCAATAATGGTCAGCACCGCAGCTATGGTGGCTGTGTTCACCTCAATCTGAAACGTCCCAATAAAGGCAAGCATAAACAGTACGTCGTGGGCAAGCGCTGCAATTGAAGAGACAGCAAATCCGAGTTTAAACCTGAACCAGACATATGCAAGGATCAGCAGCATAGCCACTACGGTCAGCAGAATAGACTGACGTGCAAGGGCTTCAGAAAACCTCGGCCCCACATAGTCGGACTGCTTCAGCACAAGGGTGTTTTCCCCGAACCTGCCTTCCAGCAGCGAAGCAACCTGGGCTTCAATACGGTCCTTCTGTCCTCCAGTTTCGTCCTGCACCCGGACAAGAAACTCTTGATTAACCGGGGCCCCTACAACCTGCAGCTGAACAGTACCAAGCTGACTGAGCACCTCGCGAACATCCTGGATCTCAATATAATTCGCGGAATCGGTATGCACAGTGTTCAGGAACACAGGCTCATCTCCAAGAACATAGGGAAGACCAAGTCCGGTAACAATTTCTGCTGCAGAAGCCTGAGGATCACCGATAACAGAAGCCTGAACTCCGGGAATCGTCTGCAGCCCGGCAGCTAGATCAGCTATCCGGGGATATTCTTCAGGAGTAAACACCCAGTTTCTCAATCCTTCCTGGTCACGGAGCTCTACACGGACATTTCTACCGACTACATTCAGGGAGACATCATTCCCCCCGTCATAGCTGATTTCCAGCGCTGCGGGTGCAATCTGCAGTCTCTGGCTCAAGCCTGCCTGGAAATCGATTCCAAAGTTGAATCCTCCCTGTAAAATGGTGCCGACAAACCCGAGAATGATCAGCAGTACCGAGAGAGCGATCATATAGAACCGAATGCTGCTGAATCGAATTGTTTTGTTCATTATGATGCCCTCCACATGATTCGAAGTTTCTTAGGTTTCAACTGTTCAACTATAAAGTCAAACATCAGGCGCGACAGGAACAGTGCGCTGAACATGGAGGAAACAATACCTACTGCCAATGTATTTGCGAACCCCTGTATAGGTCCAGTCCCGAGCTGGGACAGTACCAATGCAGCTATGAAGGTTGTGATGTTGGCGTCCATAATTGTCCAGAAAGCTTTCCTGAATCCCGCACGGACCGCTGCCTCAGGACTCTTGCCGAGACGGTACTCCTCCTTAATCCTTTCAAAGATAATGACATTCGCATCAACTGCAATACCGACTGTAAGGATCAGACCGGCAATGCTTGTCAAGGTAAGAGTTAGGTTTAAGGCAGACAGCACTGAAAGCATAATGACCAAGTTTGTAATCAGGGCAATGTCGGCAATAACTCCGGCCCGTCGGTAATACAATGCCATAAATACTATCACCAGCAGGAACCCGACGGCAATCGCCCTAAGCCCTCGCTGCACTGAATCTTCACCAAGGGATGCACCAACCGCCTGCTGGCTTACTACCTCAAGCTCAATCGGCAGGGATGCAGTCCTGAGCACAATGGCAAGATCCCGTGCCTCTCTCGCATCAAACCCGCTGATTTGAACGTTTTCTCTGATAGGCTCTCTAATGGTCGCCATTGACCGAACCCTGTCGTCCATCACGACAGCCATGGTTTCATTTACATTGTTTGAGGTAAGAGTGAAAAACCGCTCTCCCCCTTCAACACTGAGCCTGAAATTTACCACCGGGCGACCGGTAACTGGATCTTCTCCAACTGTTGCCTCTTGAATAAAAATACCGTCAAGACCAATTTCTTCCCGTACAACCACAAAGCGCTGGAGTTCATCAATTCCGTATGCATCCTTTGTATAATACCCGAGAATCTCATAACCCTGCTCGACGAAGTCAGGTGTGCGGACCCTGCCGTCTCCAGTGTACATCTCACCGGGGTTTTGGGCAAAATACTGTGCCAGCTGCTCGCTGGCATCACGGTTTACAATCCGGAAATTAAGAGAGCCCCTTCCCATGAGAAATGCATTCACCCGTTCCGGATCAGCTGCACCTGCTATTTCAACGGCGATCTGGGTATCTCCTTGCCGCCTGATCATCGGCTCAGAAATTCCAAACCGGTCTATTCTGTTGTTAAGTATTTCAAGACTCTGCTGAATGGCTTCATTTACATCATCAGCTGAGGGCGTCCGTTCATACCGCTGAATGAATGTGTCCCTGAAAGAATCGACATCAGCTTCCAGGAGAATGCTCAATCCTCCGGAAAGATCGAGACCGAGCTGCAGCACAGATTCGCTGTTAGATTTAAGATCAAGCAGTGACGACCGATGATACTGCTCAATGTCGCTGAAGAAAGCCCGCTCGCTCGGGTAAGCCCTCATGATATCGGAAACAGTCCAGTTTCTCGGAACATCAGCACCGGTTCTCCTATACTGTTCACGGGATATTTCCTTAAGAAAGTCCAGTTCTACAGGTATCTGTGCTTCCGGATCCTGCTGTACTAAATCCTTAACAGAAGCAAGGACCCGAGTTGCCTGACCTCTGGCATACTCTCTGATCTGTTCTCTGGATCCCATTGCGAGATCCTTAGTTTCCTGAGGCACTCCAAAATACCACTGGATCGTAGGATAAAGAAAGACCCCACACCCCACCAGCACAAGAAGCACGATGACCAAACGCCCACGTTTTGACATACCTTCCACTCCAAAAATTTAGGGTTTAACTGTTTTTCTGCTGCTTCTGAGCATCTTGATCCGGCTCATTTTCCTCAGGTATTTCTTCCTGGGATTCTGCCGGGGTTTGGGACTCTGCAGGTTTCTGAGCTTTTCCTTTTGCCTTGCCTCCGCCCTTTTTACCGGAAGGCTTTTTCGCCTTTGCGGCAGGTGCTGCAGGAGCTTTTTCCTGGGAATCTTCTTCCGGCTTCTCCTCTGGTTCCGGGGAAGCCTGAGCATTCAGCACGCTTGCAATAGCACCCTTGGAAAACTCCAACCTGGTAGTATCGTCAACTTTCACTACAACCGTCGCTTCCCGTACAGAAAGCACGGTCCCTCGAATTCCTCCAATAGAAACAACCTTATCGCCTTTCTTCAAGGCGCTCAGCATTTCCTTTGTCTGCTTTTCCTTTCTCTTCTGCGGTCTGATGATGAGGAAGTAGAAAATCGCGATGATCAGACCGAAGGTAATAAAGGTCGTAAACATTGATCCTGCCGGCGCGGCACCATTGCCTGCTGGTGCCCCCATAAGTACCGGCAACGCCGTTAGCTGGGATATCATAAAAATTTCTCCTCACATATGTATGCTTGTATCAGTATCGTGAAAAATACCATGTTACGTTCGTGTAGTCAAGGACAGCACATCCTCCAGCTACAGTGAAAGAACCTTATGTATTTCTTCCGGGACCGCAAAAATGCCCAGCAGACGCTTCATTTCTTCGGAGGTTTTCAGCTTTGATCCAGTAAGATCATTAAAGGAACTGATGACCTTCTTCATATCATCCTCACTGTCATCATAGACTGCTGAAGAGAAAGCCGCCCTGAGCAGACCAGTCTGCAGCAGTTCACTTGTTGACATCCGTCCATACTTCTTCTTTGCCCGCTTGTCCACCAGCGCTGTGTCTCCCTGGTAACCAATGCAGAAAACAAAATCCTCTTTTCGAAGCATCCCTGTTTCTCCTTTGTCAGTTCAAATCCATCTGCAGTGCAAGCCCTGCACCGAAGGACCGGTCCTTTCCGTCAAGAAGATCAAGTCCGTACATATTCAAGGTAAACCGAAGAGATCGTGCAAGCTGAATCGGATTGAGCCTGATTCCTGCGTTGACAATTCCACGGTGAGGATCATTTCCGCTGGGATTCATGCTGTAGGACACATTGCCGATATCGAATACAAACCGGACATGGCCGTCAAAGAGCGACGGCAGCAGGGGAGTGTCAAACCCGACAGAAAAATCGATATCGGTTGTCATGTTCTTTCTAAAGGTATATCCGATAAGAACTGATGTAATCGCCTTCTGATTTAAAAAAGCTCCCTGAAACGTTGATACGGCGAACAGCTGAAGTCCATACCCCGGTGTACCGCCGATTTCCTGTATCTGTCCGAGAACACCCGCCGCAGCCTGAGTTGTTCCTGACTCAAGAAATCTCCATTTTGCCCCAATCAGCACATCCTGTGAACTGTCCTTTGCATCCATTGCAGCGGTAATTTCAAGCCGACGAAAGAGTCCGAAATTCATGTATGGTATATGGGAAAGGCCGTCCCGCTCAGCAATCAACGTGTATCCCGTTGATATCGCAAAATCGCTTTCATCCCAGAACAGTCCAGCGGACGGAGTTGCTATGTGCCCGGTGAATCCTCCAAGACTCGAGCCTTCAATGCTTTGGGGATTGCTTACCCCAAATCTCTGCAGTACAGAATTCCCAGCTGTATAGGGTGCTGTACCGAACATGACCAGAACAGCAGCAGCCAAAACAAATCTTTTCACAATACACCTCTCCCCGGCAGTATAAACATTTCAACTAGGTGATGCAATGCAGGAACAAAGAACCCGGGCGCTGCAGCCCGGGATCTTTGATCAGTATACAGAATATCTGCATAAAGCAGCATTTACATCATGCCGCCCATGCCTCCCATGCCTCCCATGCCGCCCATACCGCCGGCTCCTGCGGGAGCTGAAGGTTCCGGTTCAGGAAGGTCGGTAATTGAACATTCAGTGGTAAGCAGCAGTCCAGCAATTGAAGCTGCATTCTGCAGAGCACTTCTGGTAACCATTGCAGGATCTATAATCCCTGCTTTTACCAGGTTTACCCATTGCATCTTCGCTGCATCAAATCCGATGTCATCCTTCTCGCCCTTTGCCCTTTCAGCAACAACCGCACCGTCAAGACCTGCATTTTCAGCAATCTGGCGAATTGGTTCTTCAAGAGCTCTCTTGACAATCTTGTATCCAACGGCTTCCTCATCATCCATTGCAGTCAAATCCTTTTTTTCAAGGGCTGCAGCAACGCGAATCAGGGTTACACCGCCGCCGGGAATAATTCCTTCCTCAATGGCTGCACGGGTTGCAGAAAGTGCATCTTCAACTCTGTGCTTCTTTTCCTTCAGCTCAACTTCGGTTGCAGCACCTACATTGATGACAGCAACACCGCCTGCGAGTTTCGCAAGACGTTCCTCAAGTTTCTCACGATCGTAATCTGAAGTGGTATCCTTGATCTGTGCTTTAATCTGTGCAATCCGGTCCTTAAGGTCCTGGGGTTTGCCGGCACCATTAATGATTGTGGTATTTTCCTTTTCAACCTTAATGGACTTTGCACGTCCAAGCTGGGTAAGGTCAGTGTTCTCAAGCTTAAGACCGAGATCTTCAGAAATCACCTGTCCGCCGGTAAGAATAGCAATATCCTCAAGCATTGCCTTTCTCCGGTCACCAAAGCCAGGGGCTTTAACCGCTACTGCATTCAAGGTGCCTCTTAGCGTGTTGACCACCAGAGTTGCAAGCGCCTCACCTTCCACATCCTCTGCAATGATGAGAATCGGCTTGCTTGACTGAGCAACTTTTTCAAGAATTGGGAGCAGATCCTTCATGCTTGATACTTTCTTGTCGTAAATGAGAATGAAAGGATCTTCAAGCACTGCAGTCATGGTGTCGCGGTTGTTGGCAAAATAAGGGGACAGATATCCGCGGTCAAACTGCATACCTTCAACAAATTCTGTGCTGGTGTCGATGGTCTTGGACTCTTCAACCGTAATAACTCCGTCCTTGCCGACCTTCTCCATCGCATTGGCAATCTCGTCACCAATTTCACGGTCATTATTTGCGGAAATGCTGGCAACCTGGGCAATCTCTTCCTTGTCGTTGATTTCCTTGGAATGCTTTGCAATTTCCTTTACGGAATCTTCAACAGCCTTGTCAATTCCGCGCTTGATGCCCATCGGGTTAATACCCGCAGCAACACTCTTCATCCCTTCCTTCACGATTGAATAGGCCAGTACCGTTGCGGTAGTGGTTCCGTCTCCAGCCACATCATTAGTCTTTGTAGCAACTTCTTTCAGCAGCTGAGCTCCCATGTTCTCGAAGGGATCCTCAAGTTCAATTTCCTTGGCTACCGTGACGCCGTCCTTCGTTACCGTAGGGGCACCGAACTTCTTGTCAAGCAGCACATTCCTTCCCTTTGGTCCAAGGGTAACCTTTACGGCCCTGGACATCTTTTCAACACCAGTTACAAGAGCGCGTCGTGCGTTCTCGTCGAACTTAAGCTGTTTCGCCATGTTCTCAACCTCTCTTCCTATCTAATTGAAATTTTAATTGTTTAATGACAGTTGTTTTTTGAGATTACTGAAAAGTCTCATATGTAAGATACAAATTCTTTATGACAACATCAACAAAAAAATGAAAATTTTTTATCCTTCAGCAGTCCCGCGAAGTCCGAGCTCATCTGCAGCTTCTCGCATACCCAGAATTGTCCATGTAATGACTTCGTTGAGCTCCATACCGAGCATCTCTGCTCCCCGCTCAATAATGGAGCGGTCCACTCCTGCAGAAAAGGCCCGGGTGTTCCATTTCTTTTTTACCGACTTGGCCTTCATATCTAAAATACTTTTTGATGGACGCACCAGGGCGCTTGCTGCAGCAAGTCCCGTCAGCTCATCAACGGTGAAAAGGGTCTTCTCCAGATTTGTTTTCGGTTCCACATCGGTGCAGATACCCCATCCGTGGCTCAGCACAGCCCTGATATACTCCTCAGGCCAGTGCGCTTCCTCAAGCATCCGTGCCGCATGAGTCAGATGCTCCTCCGGGTGCTTCTCATAATCAATATCGTGACAAAGGGCAATCACCCGATACTCCTGCTCGTCTTCTCCAAACTGCCGGGCAAAATACGCCATTGCCGCCTCAACGGCAAGAGCATGCCTGATAAGCTGCTCCTGCTTTACATGCTTATGCAGCAGTGCCAGAGCATCCTTTCGTTCAATGTGCGCCATGTGCTGCTCCTGAATTGTTTTCCTCACTATACAACATCTGCACAGTTCATTCCAGACAGGGAGCATCTGCATATCCGATGATCTCTCCTGAGTACTGCGGCACAGTTTTCCCTCCGATATCAAGCAGCAGGGCACCGTCTTCTGCTGTTCCGTCAATTCTGCCTTAGATCGGAAG
>PWNW01000203.1 GCA_003557605.1 Spirochaetaceae bacterium | reverse complement strand
GTAACCTCAGATGCATCACGCTCCTCAATCGGAATCTCATCACCTGATGAAATATCGAAATCAATGGTGGAAACAGGAACGGCACTGTAGAAGGGAACTCCGTACTGTCTGCAGATAACCGACAGCATAAACGTTCCGATCTTATTACATACATCACCGTTTGCCGCAACACGGTCTCCTCCGAGGATTACGCAGTCAATCTTTCCGTCACGAATCAGCACGGCAGCGGTACTGTCGGCAATCAGGGTTGACGGTATACCTGCTTTCATCAGCTCCCAGGCAGTGAGTCTGGCTCCCTGAAGCCTTGGACGGGTTTCATCCGCATACACATGAATCTGTTTTCCCTGCCGGTGGGCTTCTTTTATTACACCGAGGGCAGTGCCCCATCCTGCGGTTGCCAGCGCACCGGTGTTGCAGTGGGTCAGCACCCCTGCACCATGGGGTATCACCTCAGCACCGATCTGGGAGAGTTTCATGTTTGTTTCAATGTCTTCCTGACGAATGCGGTGTGCTTCCTGGAGCAGTATTTCCAGCAGCTGAGGTATCGGAAGTTCCTTATGTGCCTTGGCGCATGAAGCCATCCGATGCAGGGCCCACCGAAGGTTTACTGCGGTAGGCCGTGATGCATCAAGCACTGCAGAAGTTTCTTCAAGGAGAGGAAAAAACTGCGTTCCCGCATCCCTGAGGGCATATGCTGCAAGATAATATCCATATCCTGCGGCTGCTCCGATGGCTGGAGCTCCCCGGACAACCATATCCTGTATGGCAAAGGCGGTATCCTTATAGGTCCTGCAGACAAAAACATCCTCACGTTCAGGAAGGATGCGCTGGTCAAGCAGGTGCAGGGCATTATCTTCAAACCAAAGTGACTGAAAATCTTCCTTCATAGATCTATCCTTAATATATGTACTACAGCTGCTGAGCGCATCTCAGTGCTTCATGCAGTATTTTTTCTTCATCGAGGGTGACAATACGACGGTTCTCCATGACAATCCTGCCGCTGCTGATAACCGTGGTGATATCGGAACTCTGTGCGCTGTAGACCATGGCAGAGATGGGATTGTTCAGCGGGTGGAGGTGGGGGACATCGGTATCTACCAGGATGATATCTGCTCGCTTGCCTGCCTCCAGGGTCCCGACATCATGGTCCCTGCCGAGAACCCTAGCCCCTCCTATGGTGGCCGTTTCAAGCACCTGATATGCCTCCATTACCCGGGGATCTTCAGTACAGGCCTTTTGAAGTAGTGATGTAATATGCATCTCCTCCATCATATTCAGGTTGTTGTTGCTTGAAGCGCCGTCGGTGCCGAGCCCGACATTCAGTCCCTCCTGAATAAATCGGTGCACCGGAGCAAACCCGTTGGCAAGCTTCAGATTGCTGGTGGGATTATGTACGATGCCGGCGTTTCTGCGCTTGAATATATCAATATCTCTGTCGCTGAGATGGACGCAGTGCGCTGCATACACGGGGACAGAGAAGGCATTCAAAGAATCCAGGTATTCCGTCGGGGTCTTTCCATGCTCTGACAGGCAGTCGCTGTTTTCCTTTCTGCTTTCAGAGATATGGATATGAAATGAGCAGCTGTATTCCTCCGCAAGATCACGGGCAGTCTGCAAGGTTTCCTGGGTGCAGGTATAGACGGCATGGGGGGCGGCATCTATCATAATGCGTCCGTCCCCGGCTCCATGAAAGGATCCCCAGAGATCACGGAGGGCCGGCAGGCGCTGCTGGGTTGCCAGCTTGTCGCCGAACATGGTTGCTCCAATGCTGGCGCTGAGTCCGCTGGCAAGCACTGCTTCAATAGTCTGCTGCTGATGAAAATACATATCGGCAAACACAGTGGTTCCTGACCGGATCAGTTCAAGCAGGCCGAGATATGAACCCCAGAGTATATGGTCCTCGGTGAGCTTAGCCTCCCTTGGCCATATGTGTTCATGAAGCCAGGTAAACAGATCCATGTCATCGGCACAGTTTCTCAGCAGCGTCATGGCCAGATGGGTATGGGCATTGATGAGCCCCGGAAGGGCTGCGCATCGGGAACCGTCAATGACCAGATCACCCTCTTCCGGGTGATATGGACCTCCGACACCAATGATCCGATCTCCCTGGATAAGAATATCGCCATGGAGGGTGCGGGGAGCATTGGTGTCCATCGGTATGATCAAAGTATTCTGAATTATTGTCTTCATGGGCTATGCTACCACAATGCAGATATCTGGGCAAATGGAATTACTGAGGTTCGTCTTCATACTCATCGTCCTTCTGCACCATAGACAGGTGTCCTCTGGATTCCTTATGTTTCTTTGGTTCGTCCTTAATCTCCTCGATCAGCGATACCGACTGAAACGGGATCATCAGGTGATAGGCCTCACCAAAGTGCTTTTCCATGGTGTCCCGGTTGGGGTCAATAATCAGGGGGCTGCTTTTCGGCAGTTCGATTTCCTTGATGGATACAAAATAGGGATGGGTCATATCCAGGCTTTTTGCAAGCAGGACAACCTCTTTTTTCTCATAGGTGAAGTGAATTCTGTAGGCAGACATGCAGGTTCCTCCAAGTACAGTGAGCTGTTTTGAGCTTCTGTGCTGTTTAACATAGTACCACTTTCATGATAATCTACAACAGCTTTACGCGGGAGGCAAGCAGGTGTTCATATCTTGCAATAAAGACTGCGGGGCAGGCTGCCCCCTGGAAGCGGTTATGGACAACGGGACCATCATCTCCATCAGGGATAACCCCCATCGGGGGAAATATATGCGTGGATGCGCCAAGGGATACCGCATGCATACGCTGCTCTCCCACCCTGACCGCCTCCTCTATCCCCTGGCCAGGACGGGCCCGCGGGGTTCTTCAAAATTTGAACGAATCAGCTGGGAAGAAGCCCTGGATGCCGTTGCCGGACAGCTTAGCGGCAGGGATGCCGGTACCGTGCTGAGGCTGGGAGGTTCGGGGGCCTGCGAAGGAAAGGTCCATAATACCGTTACGCTGACAAAACGGTTTCTCTCGGGACTTGGGGCTTACTGTGATACCAAGGGAAGCTACAGCAGCGAAACTACGGACTATATGAAGGGCCATCTTACCGGGACCCGCAATGTGGGAATTGATGTGCGCACCCTGCTGGATACGAAGTTTTTAGTACTCCTCGGATTCAATCCCCGGGATACCCGGTTCGGGTGTGAGACTGAAGAGGTGCTCAAGGAGATTCGCAGGAGAAACATTCCCGCAGTACTCATTGATCCCAGACGCACAGCATCAGCCGGCTTATGCGGTGCATCGTGGATTCCCATCCGACCGGGGACAGACGCGGTGCTGCTTACAGCCCTTCTTCATGAAGCGGTTTCATCTGGTTATACCGATGTCAGCGCCGTTGAATCGTATGCAAAGGGTTTTTCCGAAATAGCCCGCTGGACCCTGGGGGAGGCTGACGGTATTGTGAGAGACCCCCTCTGGGCACAGGACATCTGCGGCATTGATGCCCGCCGAATCTGCGATCTGGCTGAGATGCTGATGACGCATCATCCCGCCGCCCTGATTCCCGGGCTCTCGGTGCAGAGGACCATCGGAGGAGAGGAGTCTGACCGGATGGGGCTTGCTCTCCAGGCGGCATTGGGGAATATCGGGGTGTCAGGGGGAAGTGCCGGCTGCGGTCAGTGGAACTACGGACCTGGCATTTCTGTATCCGGTATATTTCAGTCTATTGAAGGAGCCCCTGAATGCGGATATATACCGGTATCTATTTGGCCTGAGGGAATTGATGAGCAGACAATGGTCTATAACGTAGGGGGCAATTATCTTGGTCAGGGAAACAATGTCAGGGGTTCGGCTGATGCTCTGAGAAAATCAGAATTCACCGTCAGTCATGAGCAGTTTCTCACGCCTACAGCCAGGTTCTCGGATATCGTACTGCCGGTGACTATGTTTCTGGAACGGAGGGACTTGCGGACCTCTAATTCTGAACTGCTGCTTTACAGCGAGGCTGCCGCTGAACCTCCGGGGGAGGTCAGGGATGACTACTGGATCTTTTCTCAGCTTGCAGGCCGTCTGGGGTACGGAGAAGCATTCACCATGGGAAGAAGCGCCGACGGGTGGGTTGATCATATTCTTGAATCCCTTCCTGCCGAAGCGAAAGAGGCATGCTTAAACCGGGGTTTCTGGGAAAGTCCTCAGCGGCCCTGGACGGGATTCTCCGACTACATAAAGAACCCGGCTTCTCATCCGCTTCCAACCCCTTCGGGGAGAATTGAGCTCAATCCTGAGTCGTACCAGAAGGCCTCAGGGAGCAGATTCCCGGTCCTGAAGCTTCCGGAGGGATCTGCTGAGTTTCCCCTTGCCCTCATTACTCCCCATGGAAGATTCCATATCCATTCACAGTATTCCGGAGTGAAAAAACCCTTGGACAGGTCACTGGTAATGCATCCCCTGGATGCCAGGCAGAGGAGCATCACTGAAGGTCAGTCTGTTCGTGTTCGGTCTCTCCATGGAGAACTTACTGCATCAGTCCATATTGATGATTCAGTGACCCAGGGGGT
>PWNW01000317.1 GCA_003557605.1 Spirochaetaceae bacterium | reverse complement strand
GATAAGGCTTGGAATCACAAAGAGAAATGCCGCCATGACCTCCTCTTTACTATACCGGCGAATGCGTATCTCTGATTTCATCACTGGCATGCTCCCCTCCTTGGACCATCCTGCAGGCAGGTGCCTGTCAAGAACCATAATTCTCGCTATTACCCTACTCCCGTATTTCCGACAGCGATATGTAAAAATGTGGTGTTATTAGTATAATTGTGTGTTTCTTCAGCGTTTCTACTGTGAAGTGCCGCCGGACTGCTTCCTGCCGGCTCGCCTGGCGCTCCTTCGCAATCCTGCCCGGAAGATGAGCAGAGCGGCAAATGTTCCGAAGAGAGCCCCTGCGGTATTTGCAGTAAAGTCCCACACGCTTGTCGTTCTGCCGAACAAAGGCTGGATCAGTTCCAAGACGGTTCCGACAACGATGCAGTAGACTACGGATATCACATATCGGCGAAGGTATCTGCTTCGCAGCCTGGACCACACATCCCCCAAGGAAAAGAACGTCCAGAATCCGAGGGCGCTGTAAGCAAGAAAATGGGCAATTTTATCACCCCCTACCATTCGTACTGCGGGAGCAACAGCGGATGAGGGGCTCAAAGAAAGGAACATGATTGCGCTGGTAAGGAGAAGCAGCAGCAGAAATTCTGTGATTTTTTTAGACAGCTCCATAGAGCCTCCTCAGATGCGGTACCGGCATGCCGACTTGTTCCAGAGGCCAGCCGAGGTCCTTTCCCTGCCAGCTGTTCTGCGACTCAAGATGCTCACTAAGCATCTTGACCGCCCTTCCCTTGCTTGGGAAGTATCTTGGAGCACAGAGCCTGTGGGAGGGAGTATCGCAGACAACCCGCTGAATCACAATATCACCTGGAAGCTGTTTCAGCAGTCGTTGCGTCTGCATGATATGCCGGTGCACTGATGCAGTGACGGTCTCTCCGCATCGGTAGATATCAAGAAGTTCCGTTCCAGAACAGATGTGAAGGTTATGAATCTTTACTGCCTCAGGATACAGCTCCCTGATGAACTCAGCAGTTTCATCAAGCTCTTTCAATCCCTCCCCGGGAAGTCCGAGTATGAGATGTATGCATAGTTTCATCCCAGCTTCGCGGAGCATCATGGACGCATCACGTACCTGTGCGGAGGTATGTCCGCGGTTTAAATATTTCAGGGTCTGGTCATTGGCGCTCTGAAGACCCAGTTCAACCCAGACATCGGAAACGCGAAACCGGTATTCCTTTAAGAGCGTGCAGACAGCAGGAGTGATGCAGTCAGGACGTGTAGAGACAATGAACTCGGTAAACTTACCGCAGCCCAAGGCGTGATCATAAAGTGCTCTCAGCTCCTCAATCGGTGCATGGGTGCTGGAGTATGACTGAAGATAGAGTGACACATCCTCAGCACCATAGCGCCGCTGAACAAACGCCCTTCCCGCAGAAATCTGGGAACTGACTTCATGCAGACGAAAGGATGCCGGGGTATTCTCTGCCTTGATCTCCAACTGAAGCGCACCTCCTGCATGAACGGCTTCCCGGCTTCTCTGGTATGCAGCGGTTCCGCCAAAGTCATCACAGTAAATGCATCCCCCGGAAGTTCTAGAAGTACGGTTTGGACAGGAAAAACCCGCATCAACCCCGACTCGGTATATCGGACGGCCGTAGGTGTGTTTGAGGTAGGATTTGTATGAATAATACCGCATCATGAAGCTTCCCTCCGGGAGTTTGAACAGTATATCACCGATATAGCGGTAAACTCAACATTGACAGATGAGGCATATCGGTGTAAGGTAAATTCCATATAAGATAATTAGGGGGTTTTTATGGCTACTGTAACCTTAAGAGACATTACCAAAGTCTATGACGGTGGTGTTCTTGCAGTCGATAAAGCAAATATCGACATTGAAGACCAAGAGTTTGTCGTGCTGGTCGGTCCTTCCGGATGCGGAAAATCTACTACATTGAGAATGGTTGCCGGTCTTGAGGACATCACCAGTGGAGAACTGCGCATTGACGGTAAACTCGTAAATGACGTTCCTCCCAAAGACAGGGATATTGCGATGGTGTTCCAGAACTATGCGCTCTATCCGCACATGACGGTTTATGACAACATGGCTTTCGGGTTGAAAATCCGCAAGTTCCCGAAGGACAAGATTGACCAGCGTGTCAAGGAAGCAGCACGTATCCTTGATATCGAGGAACTGCTTGAAAGGAAGCCGAAGGCCCTTTCAGGAGGCCAGAGGCAGCGGGTTGCTGTCGGTCGTGCCATCGTCCGGAAACCGAAGGTATTCCTCTTTGATGAGCCGCTGTCAAACCTTGATGCAAAACTGAGAGTTCAGATGCGTGCTGAGATCTCCAACCTGCACAACCGCCTTGAAGCTACCATGATCTATGTTACCCATGACCAGGTTGAGGCTATGACCATGGCTGACAAGATTGTTGTCATGAAGTTCGGTCTGATCCAGCAGATCGGTTCTCCTATGGAACTGTACACCAAACCTGCAAACAAATTCGTTGCAGGCTTTATGGGCTCTCCTCCGATGAACTTCATGAACCTGGAAATTAAGAAAGACGGTGATGATATTCTTGCAGCAGAAAAAGACTTCAACATCAAGCTGAATAAGAAGCAGGCTGCACAGCTGAAAAGCTATGTTGGCAAAAAAGTTGTCTTCGGCGTACGGCCGGAGGACCTGGAGTTTTTACCGAAGGCTGAGGCAGATGTCACAATTAATGCCAAGGTTGGAATTATTGAACCCCTTGGTGCAGAAACCCACATTTATGCAAGCACCAACGAACACCAGATGATTGCTCGGATTGAACCCACTGTGAAACTGGAACTGGACCAGAAGATTTACCTGAAACCCAATCTTAGTCATGTCTGTTTCTTCGATATGGAAACAGAAGAAGCAATCGTCTGACAAAAACTGTCTGACAGAAACCCGGCCGTCCTGTTTCATGGACGGCCGTTTTTCTGCTGTCCAAGGATGCCCATGAGAGTAACCGTAGTTATTCCTCCGGTAGAGGATTTTTATCATTCGCCGATGAGAAGCGCTCCGCTTGGCGCTTCAGCGGTGATGGAAATTCTTACTTTCCATGGTCATCAGGCGGTGCTTGTAGATGGGTCTAAAACACGAAATCCGAAATCCCTTCTCCTGGGTAATCAGCTTGAATATCTCAATCAGGTAATAATTCCTGAGGAATACGGCCCCATTGCCTTTTTTACGAAAAGAAAGCGGTTCGGCACCGATGCAGCATCATGTGCTGAAGCAGTAATGCAGACCAATCCTCAACTGGTTCTCATTTCCAGCTTTGCCTACGCGTATGGGGATCAGGCTCTTGAAACAATCCGTGCATGCAGAAATCTCATGAACTCCGTACCTATCATTCTCGGAGGAGCAGGGCCCTCATGCTTTCCCGGAAAATTCCTGGAAGATGCAGATGCTGTTCTCAGGGGTGAAGCAGAGATATCCCTACCTGCGCTGCTGTCAAGCATCTCACCTCACGTAACCAGAGAAGAAGTGCAGGCCCTCAATGTTCAGATACATCCTCATCCTGGACCGCTTGATGCAGTCTGTCCCTCGGAGGAAATCATTCCCACCTGCGGGTTCATTTCCTCCAACAGGACATTCCGCCGCTTCTCAGCAAGCCTGTCCCGGGGATGTCCCCTCCACTGCCTGTTCTGCTCAGCTGAGTTTTCACATGGAAGAGCATTCAGGATTCCGCCTTTAGGCAAAGCCGTTGAGAAGATAGTACATACTATTGAACAGACGCCGGGTTCACTGCCTCCCTCTCTCAGCATAGAAGATGATAATCTTGCTGCAGATCCCGACTATCTGATTGAACTCCTCTCTGTACTAAAGCAGAGATTTCCGAATATGTCCTTTACTGCAGAGAACGGGATAGATTACCGTTTTCTCTCCGTTCCCCTTGCCGAATCATTGATCAGCCTAGGGTTTCGGCAGTTTAACCTTTCAGCAGGCATTGTCTCCGCCGAGTCATCCAAGACCATGCGACGGCCCATCCATCTTGAACACCTGCAGGAGCTTTGCCGTTATCTTACACAATCAGCCGTCCCGGCGGTGGTATATGCCATAATTGCCCATCCCGGCGATACCCGTGACCATGCCCTGGAGACGATGCGCTTTCTCGCATCCCTGGGGGTTACCGCAGGGATTTCTCCCTTCTATGCCGTTCCCGGGCTGAAGGGATTTACCGATGCAGCACTGTTTCTGTACAAGGATACCTGCCTGTGCGCGGGATCATCCCTGTACCCATGGGCAAACACGCTGACCACAAAAGAAATGGTCTCCCTGTTCAGGCTTTCCCGGCTGCTAAATCTTGCAGTGCATCAGCGCAGGACTCCAGAGGAGGATCATCTGTTTTCTGAAATTCTGAGAACTAAGAAACTTCATACGTATCTCAAGGGCTCGTCAGGTCCTTGTGAAGTCAGCGAGGGAAAAGTTGATGCCCTTCTGATTCGTGAATGCTTAGACCAGTTTGTCGATATCTCCGACTATTTCAAATCCTCCGGGTTCCCCGGTTGAATCAAACAGCATTTTTCCCTGCTTGTCCTTCAATGTAATGCGCATCCCTGAGACTACGCTTTCCTTGATATATCGGTCCATGGTACCTCTGTTCGGGGCGGCCAGTGATCCTCCGTCCTGCTTGCTGATGCGCATCCACATATCATACCTTGAATCGCTGATGCGGATTGAAACAGTGCTGTCGGAAACTGCAAGCTCTTTGATGCTTGAACGGGTGTAGGTGGCAAACCGGTACAGCTCCTCTCCGGTATGCAGGAAACACAGGAACCCGGCAAACTCCCTTCTGAGCCATGGAATGGAGGCGACAGAAAGCATACAGGAAACTCTTTTATCAGGGAAATCATTGCTCTGTGCCCAGATGTAGTTCTTTGGAAATGAAGTTCCCCAGTCTTTCTCTATATAGCCCTTCCCTCCGGTAAATGATATCGCTTCTCCCCGTACCGTCAATGATCCCCTGATTGTATGGTTCATAGAAACGACTCCGTGAAAGCACTCCATAAATGGAACATATCCGTACCATCCCATGATGCCAGGTGATGCAAGAGTAACCGGGAAAGGGACTGTCCCCTCATATTCCAATGTACCGGAAATTGAGATATCAGGATGATCGATAGAAAGGGTCATGCCCTTTCTTGAAAAATGATTGCTGCCGATCTGCACGGAGAATCGGTTTTTTTCTGCATAAAAATCACGAATGTCAAAGGGAATATAGCAGCTGCTGTGATCGGAGGTAAGTATCTGGATAAATGCATGACGGTCATCATCGTGCACCAGCGAAATGCCAGGAATAACCGCAACCACCTTTTGCGCGGACCCAGAGCTGTCTGCAGGTGTGCTGTGCTTAAAGTACCATCCCTCAAAGTACGATTTCTTTTTCAGGTTGCCCTGAAATATTTCCGGATGAAAAATTCTTCTGCCCATAAAAAAAGTATAGCATACAAAAACACATATACACTATGGTTTTTCTCAGCCTCTTATGATCATTCCCGCCCATTTCAGATAGAGCAGAAGGGAAATCATCATGATGCCGTTGTCATATATGCCTGAACCCATCTGTGCAATAACCCGGTCTACCGGCTCAGGGACCACGTCAATCATTTCGAACTCATCAAGGTTCTGTTCCTGTACCTGCTTAAGGTCCCGTGCAAGAAAAGTTGTTACCCTATTTCCCATAAATGCGGGATTTGGAGAAACAGAACCAAGCTGTATCAGTTCTCCAGCTTCATACCCGGTCTCTTCCAGCAGCTCCCGGTATGCAGCACGTTCCTCCGGCTCTCCGGTTTCAACGATGCCGGCAGGGAATTCCCTGGTAATCATCTCATTTCCATGGCGGTACTGATTCACCATTAGAAAGTGTTTTTCTCCAGAGTGATGCTCGAAAAGCGGAATAACCGTTACCCAATCGGGGGCATCTATCTGGATAAAACTCCCCTTGGCACCTTGCGCTGACTCGCGGTCTACGCTGTACACAGTGAATATTCTGCAGTCCTGCAGTTTCCGGCGCTCCCTGGTCTCCCAGAAAAGATGCCGATGATCTTCATTCATATCTTCCTCACAAAAAACATGTTCGGGTGCAGTATACTGTGAAAGCTCTCTTTACGCAATTCTAACCGAATTGGAAGCTGTACAGAGATTTTCAGTATGATCTTTACCAAAAAAACACCCGTTCTTTACCCTCGGCAAACGGCTTGCAGTCCATATTCTCATCAGGAGGTTAGCCATGCGAATACTGCTTACAATGGTTATGCTTACTGCTGCTGCAGTCCTGCCGGCATGTGAGTTTACCTATACTCTCACAAACTCATCAGGAACAGAACAGGAGGTATCAACAGATACTCCCATAGTACTTCATCAAGGTGAAACATATACCCTCAGTCTTTCTTACTGGGAGGATCACCGTTCCTGTCCCCTAGGCCCTGAGGGAACCCTGTTTCTCCTTGACGGTGCACGGTGGCGGGTGCAGAGAGAGACCCAACCGCTGATTCTGCTTGACCAGCCCTTGTGGGAAGATTCTTCATCGAGAACGAAAACAGGAACCCTCTCATTTACTGCTCAGCAGTCCGGCAGCTGGATTCTTGAAGTGCTTCGGATCTGTACCCGTGAAGGGTACCAGGGTGAGCTCATTTTCCTCGTGTCTGAAGGAGGCTGATCATGAAACTGCTTTCAATTAAGCCCAGGATTGTTGTTCAGATACTCATGGTGATGATCATTGCTGTCGGGGCGGCATTTCGCAGCATGCAGCACGCTTTAGCCCGGTTTTTCCCTGAACTTCAGGGATTCTGTCCCATTGGAGCTGTTCAGACTCTGTTCCGAATCACAGCAGATCCATCTTCCCTGCTGCGTCCGGAGAGGTCACATCTATGGGTTCTCTCCGGGGTGCTGCTTATAACCCTGCTTTTCGGTGCAGTGTTCTGCAGCTATCTGTGCCCTTTAGGGTCACTGCAGGAATGGGTCGGTAAAGCGGGAAAGAAGCTGTTCAAGAAGTCATATAACCGCCCAATCCCCAAAAAAGCTGATGCTGCTCTTGGTTCACTTCGATACATCTTTATTGCATTCATAGGTCTTTCAGTATTTGGAATCATTTCCTTCAACTTTGATGTAATCAATCCGTCATATGCTTTCATTCATGTCTGGAGTTCCGCAGTTTCTGCCACGGCAGTCGTGGTGCTGCTGCTGATAGTGATACTGTCCCTCTTCTATGAACGCCCATGGTGCAGATGGCTCTGTCCCTATGGTGTGCTCCTTGGAGTACTGGGAAAGATCAGTCTGTTCAAAATACGAAAATTAGAGGAGCTGTGCATCAACTGCAAAAAATGCAGCAGAGCATGCCACGCTCATATTGCAGTTCAGGAAGCCTCAACTGTTGCCGACAGCAGGTGCACCCGATGCAGCAGATGTATTGATGTATGTCCGGTTAAGGGAGCACTTAGCACAACTGGTCCGTCACACGGAGCCGCTGCTGCGGCACTGGTGTTTGTACTGTTTTTTTCTCCCCTGACTGCAGCCCGTGCAGGAGGATTGTATCTTCCTGGGGGAATCAGGGAAGAAACCCAGGCAGCAGTATTTGATCCAGACAGCATTTCTCCTGTCATCACTATCGGTGAGCTTGCCCGCCTGATGGGAATAGAGTACCATGAACTTACCGAACTGCTTGGCCTGCCGGAGGCCTATGACGGAGAGACTATGCTCTTTGATATTGAAGAAGATATTGAGCACGAGCATATTACTGTCGGGTTTATTCGTGAACAGGTAGTGCTGTTTTTTTCCATAGAAATAGAGGAGTAGGGATGGCGAAATTGTTCATCATAGAAGATAATGAAAGTCTTGCAGAGGCCCTTCAGGGTTACCTTGAGGTGGAAGGCCACGAGGTAACCCGGTTTGACCGGCTCCAAGGTGCGGATACTGCAGTTCGAATGACCAGTCCTGATCTGCTGATCCTTGACGTCATGCTTCCAGACGGTGACGGGTTTCTATTTGCCCGACGCCTCAGGAAGGCCCACCATGTTCCTATTCTTTTTCTTACCGCCCGTTCTTCAGAGTCGGACCGCATCACGGGCCTAGAACTTGGTGCTGACGACTATGTGGTAAAGCCTTTTTCCATGCGGGAACTGGTGCTGCGGGTCCGAAAAATTCTTTCCCGCACAACACCGGAAGCAGCGCCTGCTGATGTGCTGAAAAGCTGGAGTCTTGAAGAAAACGGCTTACTGCATATCCTCACCTTTGATGATAAAGCACATACATGCACTCAAAACGGCACACAGATATCTCTTACCGCAGCAGAATGGAAGATCATCCGATATCTGGCAGAAAACGAAGGAATGGTTATCAGCAGGGAACAGGTTCTGGGAACCTGTCTCGGGTATCTTGCTGAAGGATCTGAACGAAGCGTAAATACCCATATTAAGAATATTCGGGCAAAACTTCATACTGCTCATTGGATTGAGACAGTACGGGGTTTTGGATACCGGTTTACTGGAAGGACATCTTCCTCATGACGCTGGTAAAGCGCACCTTCATACTGTTTCTGTCAGCATTTCTGCTTCAGACAGTGCTGCTTCTGGGATTAATCTATTTCGGCTATACCCACTCTGAAGGACAATGGAAGACTCTGAGGATTGCAGCAATAGAAGAAACTGCAAGGCAGATACTTATTTCCGATGACCCGCCGCCTCTTCCCCAGGAAATACCAATAACCGTCTATGACGATACGGGAAACCTCGCTGCATCAAACAGAGGGAGCGGAAGGGGAAGAATACAGCAGGAGAATGAACTGAGGGTCCTAAAGGATGGAGGAAGGATTATCGGCTACTACAGCACCGGTCAGATAAGCTTCCGAAGCAGCTCTTCAAGCAGGGAGCTGATTGACACCATGGTTACAGTGCTGTCTATCGGATTACTGCTTGCTTTGGTGATTTCTCTTGCGGCGGCTGCCTACTTTTCCCGGAAACTCTCTCGGCCTGCCCAGAGAATTTCATCCTCCCTTGAAGATATGATACAAGGAAATTCACAGGCAAAAGCAGACGAACGGGGGTTTGAGGAAATTGCTAATATAGCAAGGTCTGTCAATACTCTTCAGGAATCTCTCCAGCATGAACAGGTTATCAGATCTCAGTGGGCCCAGGACATCGCCCATGACCTGAGAACACCAACAGCTTCCATGAAGGCACAGTTTGAAGCAATGCTGGACGGAGTATTTCCAGTAACGACTGAACGAATTCAAAAGGCATCCAAGGAACTGTACCGCATGGAAATGCTCATTCATGATCTGGAAACGCTGATGAAACTGGAATCGCCGGAGATGCATCTTAATATTTCCTCAATAGATTCCCTGCTGTTCATTCAGGAGCTTTCTGCCCGATTTCCAGATGCCCTTTCACCTGTTAACAGTGATCCTTTCCAGTTTCATGCTGATGAGCAGCTTCTCTATCGGGCTGTTTCCAACCTCATTTCTAATGCAGTACGGCATGCACAATCTGGTACATCTGTTTCAGTACGCATTGAAAAAACCGATAGGCATGCAGAAATATCGGTGCATAATTACGGCACTCCAATTCCCCAGCATGAGATTCCCAGGGTGTTTGACAGGCTCTTCAGGGGTGAGTTCGCCAGAAACACTCCAGGAAGCGGACTCGGTCTGACTATTGTCAAACGCATCGCAGAACTGCATAACGGTTCTGCGGACATTGTCAGCTCTGAAGAGCACGGCACAGAAGCATGCATACGCATTCCATTGGATCGTAACCGGTAATACAACCCCACCTGCCAAAAGCATAATCAGTCATGGATACTATCCTGCAGGAGGATAGGTCATAAAAAAAACCATGCATACCCAGGAAGAACGGAACAGCTGTATTGCGGCATGGAAGCAGAGCGGCTTATCGCATCAAATCCTTGACTGTATTGCACATAGGTATTACTCTTACCGTAAGAGGTAATACTATGAATGTGACAAGCAAGGGACAGGTAACTATCCCCAAAGATATCAGAAAAAAGTATCACATCACCTCTGATACCCAGGTTGATTTTATCTGTGAAGACGATAAGATTCTGCTGATTCCCCGTCCCAGGACCACTGAGCTGTTCGAACAGTACAGCGGAACTGCTGACATCCAACTGTCAACTGAAGAGATCATGAATCTGACAAGGGGTGATGATGAATAACTCCCATAGAAGAACCTTTATTGATTCATGCATTCTGCTTGATCTCTTCACCAATGATCCAGTTTGGAAAGCATGGTCTATCCAGAAGCTTACTGCAGCAGGGAAAAATGGGGATCTTATAATAAATCAAATAGTTTTTTCGGAGATTTCAATAGGGTTTTCACGTATTGAAAAAATAGTGACTATACTTAAAAATATGGGTATTGTCATCGAACCAATCCCTGAAGAGGCAGCTTTTTTAGCAGGAAAGGCTTATAAAGCATACAGAGAACGGGGCGGAGAAAAGACTGCTCCGCTTCCTGATTTTTTTATTGGTGCACATGCTGCAGTACGGTCCATCCCCTTGATAACCCGTGATCCGAAGCGTATGCGTCAATGCTATCCCAGGCTTGAGCTGGTGACACCAGATTCACCATAGGAAAGAAAGTATCACTATCTGCCGGAAGCTGGATCAATCTTCACTGCTGCAAGGGTCCGTTGTTCTGTGCCGATAGCAAATATGTAAAGTCCTTTAGACGCATCACAGCCCTGCTGATCTGCACCTTGGACCTGTTCAACAGGAATATTGCAGTATCGGAGGCAAAAAAAGTTTTCATCTTTACCAATTCTTTACTGACTGCTCAGGAATGCTCCATCTTGCAGGCATAGATTTAGGATATCAAACGTAAGGAGTGACTGTATGAAGAAAACAGCAGTAACAATTTTTTTAATTCTTTTTGTCTTCGCTTTAGGAGCACAGGGAACCATGGAAGACCAGCAGACCCCGTCAGCTGAGGCACCTGAACCTCAGGAGATTCCTGATCTCGACGATCCGGTAGGAAGAGAGGTAGCCAGATACGGAACAGATGAGACGTATTCTGGAAAGTTATTCTATTCACACGGAGAATGGCATCTGGAAGCCGATGAAATTATCTATGAACTTCATATGGGACCTGCCGGGCATGATGCAGAAGATCTGTTTGAGCAGAATTCCCCTGCTGTAGTACGGGGGTTTGTCTACAAGGATCATATCGCTCCGATACTGATAGAGAGCACCACAGGGGACATCAGTTTCTGGAATGAAGGCCGGTTTTCTCGATGGGCAGGAAGCGGAGAGCGTGTTCAGCAGGCTGATCAGCAGGGACTGCGCGCTGTTGACGAGCCCTACCAGCAAAGGGTAACCGTTCAAGGCGAGCGAGGGAATCCCTTACCGAATCAACAGGACCTGCGGCAAAGTCTATTTCAAAGAGATCAGTAAGAGACTTGTATGATATGTAAGCCGACCTCGAAAGGGGTCGGCTTGTTTAGATTCACCCCGATGATCTTTCAGCCTGCTGGGCCGATGAACTGATGATGGCCTCCACACGTTGGGGCAGCAGTTTTTCTTCACCTTCACCAAGTTCAGCAGTGTCAATCGGATCATGAATAATCAAAAGCAGTTCACTGGGATGCAGCAGCTTTTCCTCTTCCCATAAATGATAGGTGTTTTGAATGGTAACCGGAATCAGCAGCGACTTGGATCGGGTAGCCAGCTTCAGGCTTCCTGGTTTAAAGAGATTCACCGTATTGGACCTGCTTCTGGTTCCCTCCGGGAATATTATGAGGGGATTTCCTGATTTAATAGCCTTAACCCCGTCAAGGATCATCTTTATTGACGACCTCGGATTCCCTCGCATAATATACACACAGCCCATGGCACGCATCCACTGTCTGAGGAACGGAACCCCCGTAAGCTCTTCTTTTGCTATGAATCCTGCCCATACAGGCAAATACCCGACCAGCAGGGGAATATCGATCAGGCTTTGATGATTTGAAACAATACAGATTCTTTCCGCGTCTGCAGGGAATTTCTCCAGCCCTTCGGCAGAAACCGTTCCGCCAAAACCTTGGATGATTCGTCTTGAAAGAAACCGTCCATTGCTCCGAAGAATCTGGTCTGCTCGACCTCGTTTCCCTAGAATCCTCAGCAGAAAATACGGGACAAATGCGCTGAGGGATACAAAGAAAAAAAGCATCATAATGTACAGCACAACCAATGCTGTATGAATCATTCTCAGCACCTTCATTGATAAACCCTCTGGTTACTCCAAATTATTTTCCATCTATCACTGTTCTTTTCTGAAGAGCCGTGAAAACAGTCCTCTGCCTTTTCTGCTTTTCTGTACCGGCTCTGCTTCTGTGTTCTTCTGTTGTTTTGGTTTTGCTTCCTCTGATCTTTTTTCAAGTGAAGAACCGTATTTTTCCTTATAAATAGCAATGCGCTGTTCAAGGGGCAGAGCCTGAATGCTTGATTCCTCATGCTGCCGGACGGTCTGCCGCTGGGGTTTCCTGCTTTTCGGTGCAGGAGCATCGGGAGTGACTGGATGATCCTTCTTCTTCGGCTTCTGCCGTACCCGCTTCTCCTGTTCCTTGGGTTTTCGATTTCTCGGTCCCCGGGGCTGACGGGAAGAAGGCCTTCGTTCCTGCTGGGTCCGATATTTCAGTTCTCCCGCCGGTACATCAGTACTTTTATCATCCACATCTTCAAGTGAATCTTGCCATTCCACAGGGATTTTCATCTTAATGAAGTTTTCGATTGCCTCAAGTCCGTATACGAACTGCTCACAGGCAAAGGAAACTGCAGCTCCCGATTTCCCGGCTCTGGCGGTCCTTCCAATTCGATGAACATAGTTTTCATAATCCTCGGGGATATCATAGTTGACCACCAGAGAAAGGTCATTAATATGAAGTCCCCTGGCAGCCACATCTGTAGCAACCAGGAATCTCAGTTTCCCTTCCTTCATGCTGTTGATAATCTTCAAACGCTTTCTCTGGGGCAAATCCCCCATAAGAAACTGCGACTGGTATCCGTTGATTTGAAGACGCTTAGCCACCTCCACTGCCCGGTGCCGTGTATTGGTGAAGATCAGAGCATTCTCCGGGTTTCGCTGGTTTATCACATGGAGCAGAAGCTTAAATTTTTCATCCTTCGGTACATGGTAGATCCCTTGTTTAATGTCTTCCACGGTAACCCGTTCGGCCTCAATTTCCACCGTTGCTGGATTACTCATATATTCCCACGCAAGATGACGAACCCTGGTGCTCAAGGTTGCACTGAACAGCATAGTCTGTCGCTCTGCTGCAGGACGCATCCTGCTGAGCATTTTTTTAATGTCGGGATAGAAACCCATATCAAAGAGACGGTCAGCTTCATCAATGATGACCATATCAAGTGAAGTGAAGTCAATTTTTTTTGAACTTTGAAAATCAATCAGCCTTCCAGGGGTGCCGATAAAAAGATCAACCCCCAGAGTAACTGCCTTGTCCTGCTTCTGATACCCCATGCCTCCGAAAAAGGTGGCAATCCGAATATCGGGAATCCCCGAAGCAAGGAGTCTCGCATCATCTTCTATCTGGTCAGCAAGTTCCCGTGTCGGAACAATAATCAGCGCCTTGAAGGGTTTCTCTTCCCGAACAAACCGGTCCAGATAGGTGATAAGAAAGGCTGCTGTCTTTCCCGATCCTGTCTGGGACTGGACCAGTACATCCCTTCCCTGCAGCGAGTGAGCAAATACCTGCTCCTGCACCGGCATCGGTTCTTCAAACTGAGCAGTTTCTATTCCTTTAAGCACTTTTTCATGGAAATTATATTCTGAAAATTTCATAATCCTTCTTTCTGTAGTCGTTTTGTACAGTATATCGCGGTATTCAGATTATTGAACAGTCCTTGCATCCACATATTCACGTTCCAGATTTCTCACCAGTTCATGAATCCGCAGGGTCTTCTCAAAATCCCTGCTGATGCAGATCCCGTCAATATGGCTGACCGGCATGGCTCCCATACTGGTACTCGATATAAACACCTCATCATATTCCTTGCCCTTCAGGTCATGAACCCGAAGGCAGGTATAATCCACTTTTAAACCAATTTTTTTAGCACTCTCGATGATATGCTTTCGTGTCACCCCTGCAAGCACCCCCGCTCCTGCAGTAATCAACGTGTTTCCTTGAAGTGCGAACACATTAGATCTGGTTCCTTCAATAGAACACTCCCATCGGTCAACCAGCAGTGCCTCAAAGGCATCTCTTCGTGCAGCCTCGCGTAACGCAACATAGTTGAGCAGCAGAGACGTAGACTTCACTTCAGGGATAACCCGCTCTCCCTCATAGGTGATCACCCTGATCCCGTCACGGTAGTACTCAATGGGATAATGGGGAAGATCTGTATAAAAGATGAAAAGCATTGGGGAACTGCCGCCTATAAGCTGAATTCTCAGGGTTGCACGGTCAATTGCATCATGATGAATCAGCTTGTACACAAGATCCGCTATTTCCTCACACTTAAAGGGATTTGGGATTTCAAGACGGTGGGCAGAATCAAAGAGCCTGCCCAGATGGTCCTCAAGAAATACCGCTGCGCCCTTGAGCACCTTGATTGATTCATAGACACTGAAATTAAAAAATACTTCTCTGATGCTTACGGGCACCACTGCTTCAGATTCGGGAACCAGTTCTCTGTTTTTTATCGCAGACTTCACAGTTTTTCTGCTCCTATGTATCACCAAGGTCCTGGTATCTGAGAACATCTCTGGGTTTGCTGCCCTGAGCAGGACCTACAATTCCCATTTCCTCCATCATTTCAATCAACCTGGCGGCACGATTGTAACCGATTTTCAACCGCCTCTGCAGCATTGATGCAGAAGCTACGGAGCGTTCCTGCACAATCCTGAGGGCCTGTCCCATCAGCGGATCGTCTTCGTAGTTTTCACCGTCATAGTCTTCAGAGCCGTTTTCATCCTCATCATCAAGAAAGTAGGACTCATCAAGATAGTCTGGTTCTCCGTTGGCCTTTACCTGCTCAACAACCCCTTCAACCTCCTCTTCCGCAAGAAAGGACCCCTGTATTCTTGTCGGGTACGCCTCCCAGGAAGAGAGAAACAGCATATCGCCCTTGCCGAGCAGTTTTTCTGCGCCAGGCATATCGATAATTATCCTGGAATCGGTATTGCTCACCACCATAAAGGCTATACGGGACGGAATATTCGCCTTTATCAGGCCTGTTATGACATTCGTTGAGGGCCGCTGCGTTGCAAGCACAAGATGAATACCTACTGCCCGCGCCATAGCAGCCAGTCTTGCAAGATAGTGCTCAAGCTCCTTGCCGATGGTGCTCATAAGATCGGCAAATTCATCAATAATTACAACAATATAGGGAAGATGCTCAGCTGTGAGTCCCTTGTTCCGTATCTTGGCATTGTAGGAGCTTATATCCCGTACTCCAAGGACATCCAGCAGTTTATAGCGCCGTTCCATCTCATAGATGCAGTACTGAAGGGCCTTCAAGGTCTTTTTTGCTTCTGTGATCACCGGTGTAAGAAGATGGGGGATATCATTATAAAGCTTCAGTTCAACGATCTTCGGATCTATCAGCATCAGCCGTACATCCCGGGGAGAGCGCCTATAAAGAATTGAACAGATCAGCGCATTCACACAGACAGATTTTCCTGATCCCGTTGCCCCTGCAATCAGCAGATGCGGAGTTCTCACGAGATCAATAACACGCAAAGATCCCATGATGTCTTTTCCGAGAACCATGGGGATCTTGTAGTGACTGTGTTCGTCCATGGCCGCCAGCATTTCACGAAATGAGACAATGCTCCGTTTTCTGTTGGGAACTTCAATTCCCACAGCCTGCTTGCCGGGAATTGGGGCTACAATTCTCACCCGGGAAGCTGCGAGCTGCAGCGCGATGTTGTCTGAAAGATTTGTTATGGAGGACACCCTCACCCCCGGGGCAGGAAGTATCTCAAACATCGTAACCACCGGGCCTTTCTGAATTCCCGTCAGTTTCGCCTCAATGCCGAATTCTTTAAAAGTCTGCATCAAAGCTGAAGCCGCTTCCTGGGTATACGCTGTCCCTTCTTCAGCTACATCGGGATATGTAGAGAGAAGCTCCTCTGAGGGCTGCCGATAGCTTCCCACGGGTTTTGCAGAACCCTTTTTCCGGGAAGCGGGCTGTTCAGCCTCACGGCGGGCCCAGTCCCGGTCAATCTCTTCCAGCTCATCCTTTTCCAGTTCCCGCTCTCCAGCTTCATGCTGAAAGTCCGGATCTTCAGGAGGAATTATCGGGACGTCCTCAACATCGTATTTCGGATTCAGTTCTTCCGGAAGCAAATCGTCTTCCTGATAATCCAGAATATCTGGAATATGCTCTTTTTCCTTCGGCGGATCATCAGGCGCTGCATCCAGCTGAACAACTTCTTC
This sequence comes from Spirochaetaceae bacterium, assembly GCA_003557605.1. Classification (GTDB taxonomy): domain Bacteria; phylum Spirochaetota; class Spirochaetia; order PWKH01; family PWKH01; genus PWKH01. The sequence continues at coordinate 440 of PWNW01000317.1, read as the reverse complement.
AGGTTCAGGGTCCAGATACTCATCCTCATCCTGTTCTGGTTCTTCCTGAATACGGGAGAATTTGAGTCTAAATGACTTCAGTTCAGGTACGTCAGGAACAGAAGGGAATCTCAGTTCCGGAGTTCCGTCATCAGAAGGTTCTTCTGCAGGTACAGGCTCATCCGGCAGCTGAAGGGTCTCGTTTACAGATTCGGTTTCCCGCTTCATAACAGTGAGAATTTTAAGCAGGAATATTAAAAGCTGGAGAATGAGAATAATTCCAGTAATATACGCCGCAGTCCTCCTGGTAAACACATCGATAAGAAATGCAGACACCACAACTGAAGAGCCGCTGAAGAGGATATGAAGATAGATTACTGCTGTAACAAAGGGAATAAGGGAGACTAGGAGATAGAGAAAGAGTTTTCTGCCCCCCCTGCCCATGATCAGTGATGCAGCCG
>PWNW01000158.1 GCA_003557605.1 Spirochaetaceae bacterium | reverse complement strand
TAACACCGGAGAATCCGTTTTGTTCAAGCAGGGGAATACCGGAACAGAGGTCCGGGTCCTGATGACTGGCAACTACCGCATCAAGTTCATAGATCGGGATAATCTTTCTCACATTTTCCATGACCTCGTGAATGTCTAAAACAGACCCTGGATCAAAAAGCACTGAAGAGCTGCCGTCAATATAGAGATAGGGATTGCAGTTCAGTTTGTAGTGACGAGATCCGTCACCAACCCACCAGAGCCCTTCATCCAGTTGGACCGGTCCTGTGATATTCATCTGACACTCCTTTGCTGCTGCTCATAAAGATACTTCTGCAGTATGGGGTAGCTCTCTTTCAGCCGTTCCTGATACACCGGCTGGTTCCATGGCTCCCACTCTATCATGAAATTTCCTGATGCGGGAAAGGCATCAAGAAGCCGGTCGGTTATCTCCTGCACCAGGACCATGGAAACTGAGATCCCTTCAGATTCAGCGGTAAGAATAGCATCACGTTCCAGGGGATCGCTGAAGAATATTCGGTCATCATCAAGTACCCTTCCTGTTGAAGGATCCGAGACATTAATCCTTCCCCAGGGGATGCGCAGAGATATGAACCGTCCGTCCATGATCCAGTTGTTCGTTGAACCGATCAATTCACCATAACGGAGGGCACTGGAATCTTCAAAACGAGGAGGTATCGGCGTTCCGTCACCCAGGGCCCGCGCCCTGTTTATCAGTCGGACCATGGGTTCAAAGATACCGGTATCAGTCAGGGAAGGATATGAGGAAAAGCGATAGGAGGCGGCATTGTAGGGCGGGACCGCCAGCAGCCTGGAGGTGTCCGGACCGTCGAGGATGACGATATACTCCATACCCGACGGGGCCTGGTACGGCAGATCTTCCCGATACCGAAGTTCCCCACGATCCCTGTCGTAGGTGTCAAGGCCGATAATCAGCTGTTCCTTGGTGAAATCAATACGTCTGGAAAGGGTAATGTCTATATGAAGATATGATGCATCAATATAGAGATCTACTCTATCAATGGTTCCATCCCCCGCAGCAGAGGCACCGGGAACCTTGGGCTTTACCGCTTCCATCGCCAGTATGCCGTAGTTCTGCTCAGGGTCCACTGCGTTGTGCCACAGGATCTGGCGGTCATAGAGAATCATATAAGGTTCGGTGGTCCAGGTTTTTTTTGCCCATTCATCCATCCACTCAAAAATAATTCCCCCAGCGTATCCCTCATTCTTCATGGTCTCAAACATCCGGATGACTCCCTCTCCTTGGACTGTTTCCGTCATCGATCCATGATGGTACCCGTCGGGGTTTTCATGGGCATTTCCCATTCCCGTTGCCAGGCCGAACTCTGCAATTACCGCAGGATACTTGGTGTGGATTTCCATGAATTCCCTGAGATACCCTCCGTACCGGAACCTTCCCTGATCGTCATGGTAGAGGTCATAGGAAGGCTCGTTATTCATGAAGTCCGGATAGTTGGGATAAATATGATAGGCACCGAAGAACCCTGCTTTCATTGATTCTCCAACACCAATATTGTTAATATCAACTACGGCTCTGTCGTTCCATTCATTGTCCTTGATGCCGTACTCATCCCGTTCTGAATCATGTTCTAACGGGTCCAGGGTGGGCCAGTTCACGATGGCCACTGGATGCTGCCAGCCGTAGGTCTCGTCCTGGTAGGCAAGCACATAGTCACAGCTTTCTGCAAGCCATGCTTCTGTCGGGCTTGCCCCGGGAAGGGTATAGAGGAAATTTCCTGCGAAGGAGAATCCGGAATTCAGCAGGTCCGTTGCTTCCACCTCATTCGGTTCCAGCTCCCTGCCTACCAGATACCCCAGGATATAGGGAGACACATCGGCGGAATAGGTACCGTACGCCCTTCCGGAGCGCGGGGGGATTACCGCAGCGCCGTGGACTGCATCAATGAGATACCGTATCTCCTGCTGGAACTCTTCACGGTAATCCTGGGCCAAGTAGTCCAGTCCCGGAGGTTCCTCTTCAGGCCATATCTCCTGCATGAGCCAGAGGGGATTTTCGGGATGAAGCCGGTTATACAGTGCCAGGGCTTTATAGAACTCAGGGTCTAACAGCGTATAAATCCTCACGGTGTTGATATTCATCCTGCCGATCAAAGAGAGCCACCGGTAGTAGAGTGCTTTGTCCCTGGGAAAGTCGGTAAACCATTTCCCCGGCATAGCGATGCCGATGTTCACTCCGTAGATAAAGAAATCATGCCATGATTCATCACGATATATCTGGAGCATATTCCCTTCGGTCCTGGCAGCCATGGCCGTACCGTCTTTCGAAGCGATTTCATAGACAGGTTCCCTAAGCGGTGTGTCCCTGCGCTGCGCAGTCTCCTGGTAGATTGAGGTCATCATCGGAATGTAGACTGACCAGTAAAAGGAATTCTCGCTTCGCATTGAATCGGAAACGGCCCGCTTCATCACTCCCGGGACCCCGGACAAGAAATGAAACTGAGGAAGATAGGGAAGATAGGAGTAGTTTCCTGCAAAATAGTATGTCCGATGATATGCTGTTTCACCCGTCACTACAGCAGGGAAGGTCTCGGGGATTCCAGCTTCCAGAAGCTTCTTTCTTCCTGAGTCGGTGACATCAAGAGCATATTCAGCTAAAACTTCAGCCTGCTTTAAGGGTTCAATGATATCAAACATGTGATTGTAGAAGCGGCTTCCGGAGAGTCCAAGAAGCTCGGGCCCTGCATCGGTGAAACGTATCTGATTTCCCCCAGGGCCGATATCATCGCCAAGCTTCATTACCATTACACGTTTCTCGTCTTCCACAAACACAAAACCCGGACCTGAGTATTCCCACCGTCTGCCGGCAGCGGTTTCATATATGCTCACAGTTGCCTCATGCACATCGCCTTCCCGGGAAAGATCAGCCATATACTGTCCAGTCCAACCGGTCCACCGGGTGCGGAACATTTCATAGGCCTCCATCTGGGCCGCAGGGTGGGTGGGGGAGCCAAAGGTATTGTATTCCGCAATCAGGGTAGTCGGTCGTTCACGGTTGAGAAACTCCCGCATTACCGACAAATCCTCCAGAGTCAGTCCGCCGTAGATCAAATTCGAAGTGCCGGGCTCCCTCGGAGGGTAGTCAAAGGTCCCCTTGTACACTCCGTAGGTGTCTGCAATGTAGAGGATGTCGGTGTTCTCCGGAAGCACCTCCAGATCACGCACAGACCAGCTTCCGCTGCCTCCAGGAAAAAAACCGTAGTAGTCATGCTGATATCTGAAAGGAGTACCTTCGGGGGTGGGCATCTTCATGTGCTTGAGGAACCACATGACTCCGCCATGATGGTGCATGGAGGCATCAGGAACAGTTTTGTTGTAGACTGCCGTGACAACATCTCCGGGGCTTTGGAAATACCACCGCAGCCACGGAGCAGCCAGCACCAGCAGGACTGCAGTGATGCCCAGAAACAGCACCAGGGGGCGGTCAGCATCCCGAATTCTTGACTCCTTGTATGAAGAACCCATGGAGACATTATACACCATGAAAAAGCATAATGATGGAGTATATCGAAATAAAATTTACAATATTTTAAAATAAACCTTCTTACATGGATGCATGAACTCTATGGATCACATATTCATACCTTCATCAAAGCTCGTGATTTAACCAATTTCTGATAATTCCTTCATCATCCTTTCATCTGATCAGGGTAGTTTACAGACAGCTTATTAGTAAAGGAGAAATTATGAAAAAGCATGGTATCTTGGCGATTGCAGTAATATGTATGCTGCTTTCAGGAACGGTGTATTCAGCAGGCGGAAGGGAGAGCGCAGAAGCTTCGTATACGATTGAAATTACCGGATCGACTTCTGTCTCCCCGCTGATGGAGACCCTTGCAGATGCGTTTAGTGATCAAAACCCTCATGTTGTCATTCAAGTAAGCGGAACCGGTTCAGGAGACGGGATAACCGGTGCCAACACCGGAGTCGCGGAGCTTGGCATGTCAAGCAGGAACCTTCGTGCTTCCGAGCTCGGGTTTGGCCTGGATGTGCTGACCATTGCAGTTGATGCTATTGCGGTTATCGTGCATCCGAATAATCCGGTCAAGGATCTTTCACTTGAGCAGATACACGGAATATATACAGGATCGATCACAAACTGGTCAGAGTTAGGCGGGGAGAACCGAAGAATATCTGTAGTTTCCAGAGAACCGGGATCAGGGACTCGGGGAGCCTTCGAGGAAGTAATCGGATTTGTTGACGAGCTTACTCCAGGCGCTATTGAATTTGACGGTACCGGCGGTGTGAAAGCCTCAGTTGCCGGGAATGTCAATGCAGTAGGATATATTTCACTCGGTTCCCTCGACCAGGAAGTAAAGGCAGTTTCTGTCGGTGCTGTTGAGCCTACCGGCGCCAATGTGGTGAACGGAACCTATGAGATTGCAAGGCCCTTTCTGGTCCTCTATCGGGAAGATAGAATTCATCAGACAACCAAGCAGTTTCTCGACTGGATCATGTCAGCTGAAGGCCAGGCAATTGCTGCTAGGAATTACGTTCCTGTCC
>PWNW01000128.1 GCA_003557605.1 Spirochaetaceae bacterium | reverse complement strand
TTCAGCGGTCCGAGCTTTGAGACTCCCGCGGAAATCCGCATGGCAGGAATTCTCGGAGCCGATGTAGTGGGAATGTCCACGGCCCCGGAGGTGATCGCTGCAGCCCATGCCGGGATGAAGGTCCTGGGAATCTCCTGCGTAACCAATATGGCGGCAGGCATTCTTCAGCAGCCGCTGAATCATGAAGAGGTGCTGGAGACCGGCAGACGGACCAGAAAGAAATTTGCATCCTTGATTCGGGAAACTGTGCTTCGCTGGCAGGTGGATGAGCAGTGACTGCCCAACAGCTGATATCCTGCCTGCGTCTGAAATATCTCGAAGGGGAGGGCGGGTACTTTACCAGAATCTATCTGGGCTCCAAGAGAACTGATTCGCAGCGCAGGATCGGTTCATCGATTCTCTATCTGGCAACCTACGAAAGTTTTTCATCCCTCCATCGTCTAGCGGAGGATGAGATATGGCATTACTGCATGGGTGACCCGGCACAGCAGCTTCTCCTGAATCCTGACGGCAGCGGCGAGATGCGGCTTTTCGGCAGTGACATCACCAGCGGGCAAATGCCTGCTTCAGTTGTTTCTGGGGGCACGTGGCAGGCGGTACGACCGATGCTGAAGGGACAGTGGACGCTTTTCGGGGTGACCATGCCGTTAGCCTATGAACAGTATGAGTTTGAGAGGGGAAACGCAGAACATCTGAAACACCAGTATCCTGAATACCGGCATCACATCGAACGTATGGCTGAAGGAGAGGTCAATGAGTTCCCGTAAGACAGCATGGGTGCTTGCAGCATCCCATGCCCTGGTAACCGGGGGAGCAGGGAACATCGGAAGGGAAATATGCCTGAAGATGGCTGCATGCGGCACCAATGTGACGGTTGTATATCATCAAAGCATTGACCGTGCAGAAACACTTGTTGATGAGATCACGTCATCAGGAGGTTCTGCCCAAGCAGTTTGTGCCGATGTTCAGGATGAACAGTCGGTCAGCAATGCCTTTGCGCAGGCAGAGCAGCGCTTTGGACCGGTGGGAATACTGGTCAACAATGCAGGAGGCTTCACTCTTGCCGACCAGGAGAACCTGAAAGCTGACATCTGGCATCACACGACGGACCTGAACCTTACCGGTGCTTTTTTCTGCAGCCGCCAGGCAATCCCTTCGATGAAGCGCCAGGGGGGAGGGGTCATCGTCAACATAGCCAGCATAAATGGTCTGCATCCTGGCTTTGGACAGACAGCCCACTATGATGCCGCAAAAGCTGGACTCATTGGATATACCAAGTCCCTGGCTGCAGAAATCGGGCCATATGGAATCAGGGTGAATGCGGTGGCCCCTGGACTGATCAGCACCGAAGGACTGCTGAAAAAAGCCCCTGAACTTGCCCGGCAGGTACGGGATCGGTCTCCCCTGAGGTGTCTTGCAGAACCTGGGGATGCGGCTGATGCGGTGCTGTATTTGGCTTCTGATGCATCCCTGGCGGTAACAGGAACAGTTATGGTGGTTGACTGCGGGTACCTCCTCTCGTGAAAAATTAAGAATTACTGTATACTGACCCAATGAAAGAAACCAAGAACAGGAATCCCCTTAAGCTCCTGTGTGTTGCCGATGAAAAGGACCCGTTAGTGTATTCTCCAAACATCAAGGAGCGCTACAACGACGTGGATGCGGTAATCGGAGCAGGGGACCTTCCCATGGAGTACTACGGGTTTATTGTGTCCATGCTGAACAAACCTCTGTTTTTTGTATTCGGCAACCATCAGCTGAAACATTTTAAACGCTTCAAGAAGCCGGATCATATGACGTTTGAGTTCCATGATCAGATGCATGCATCAAATAAGAAGAAGTCCTATGAACTTGATTATTTCGGTTCCACATATATTGGAGGCAAGGTTAAGTATGTTAAGGAGCTTGATGTAATAATCGCCGGTATGGGAGGCAGCTACCGCTACAACAACGGTGAAAATCAGTTTTCTGAGGTTCAGATGTATATGAAGCTGCTGAAGCTGTTTCCCAAGCTTCTGTACAATAGGATGGTAAGAGGAAGATGGGTGGACATCTTCGTTACCCATGCTCCGCCCTTCGGGATTCATGATCAGGAGGATCGGTGTCACAGGGGGTTTTCCGCGTTTCTCTGGTTTATGAGGGTGTTTTCTCCCAAGTATCTGCTGCACGGCCATATACATCTGCTTGACATAAATGAAAAGCGTGCCGATACATACCGGAATACCCAGGTCATAAATGTGTTTCAGCAGTATATTCTGGAGGTTGAGCGCAATGGATAGGGTAACATTCCAGGCGAAGGAGGATTTCCATCGGGCTAAGCAGAAAGCCATGTTTGAGTCGATATTCAAACTGCTGGGTATAGAAAAGCGTGAGCTGCTGCCCTTTTATGACGTAAAGGACCTGCTTCGGCCTACGAAGGAAAGCTATCTCGGAATGCGGACAATTCCAGTCAATAAGATTGTGGGCAGTGAAGGCCGCTACTATGATTTTTCGTCGTCCTTTCTTCCAAAAAAGTCAATGCTGCGAAACAGATGGGTCAGTATCGACAAAGCCCATCTGACAGACATTAACCTTCCTCCCATTAGGGTCTTCAAGCTGGGGGGCTGCTACTTTGTCAGGGACGGCAACCACCGGGTTTCGGTAGCCCGGGCCCAGGGAGTTGCCTTTATTGACGCCGAGGTTGTTGAACTTGATTCAGCAATTCAAATTGATGAGCATATGAATCAGGAGCAGCTTCGAAGAAAGGTTGTTGCATATGAGCGGGAAACATTTGTTGAATTTTTGGAAAAACATGGTCTGAAGGATGAGCTTAACCTGAATATGATTCGGTTTACAGCTCCAGGGCGGTACCAGGAAGTACTGAATCACATACTGGTTCATAAATACTACCTGAATGAGGGCATTGAAGAGGAAATTTCTCTCAAGGATGCGGCAAAGTCATGGTTCTCTAACCTCTACTGCCCGATAGTCGGCATAATTAAGAGGGAGAAGGTGCTGCGGAGATTCCCCGGAAGAACTCCTGGGGACCTCTATATGTGGATGGTAAAGCATTGGGATGATCTGAAACATAAATACGGCCAGGATGTATCTCTTGAGGATGCGGCCATGGATTATGCTTCACGATTCGGGAAAGGGTTTTTCCGCAGAATGCTGGACAGGATCTTTCCGAAAAGCCGGTCGATGAAGCGCTAAGGTTTTTCCTCCAGTGCGTTAGACAGGAGTCCTGCATAAAACACCACTGCCTTTTCAAGCCTGTCTGAGGGTCGGACTGCACTTTCCGGGCCGGAATGATGCATGATGCCGCTGTCAGGCTGCTGGGGATCAATATGATGAACCTGTTTGCCTACGGGGATGTGAATCATACCCATATGCTGGGCGTAGTGGAGCATTGCCTGAATAGTTAACAGTCCTCCGCCTTCAGCATAGGAGCTGCTGGTGAAGCAGGCAAAGTATTTACCGCTGAGACTGCCGTCGTTAAAGTACATGGAAGATGAATCCATAAACTGCTTCATTTCAGCAGACACATTACCGAAATAGGTGGGACTGCCGAGAATAATCATATCGCTTTTGAGCATTTTTTCTGAATTTGCCACCGGAAGGTCGAGGATGTCCTCATAGTAGTCATTTGCCACTTCAAGCTTATTGGCCCATACATGCAGGTCCGGGTCATCTACATGATACAGCCTGGCATCAATCCCTTCTGCAGCAAGGGCATCACGAAAAGAAGAAGCTATAAGATAGCAGTTACCGCACACACTATGAAAAATAATTGAGCATCGTTTCATGGGTTCCTCCGTAGTGGGAGTATAGCATGTTCAGATGATTGGGGGCAGAGGGAAATAATAAAAAAAAGGGGTTTGAAAAAACACTATATGGTGTATAATGGTCTGTACGGAATTAGTCTGCATAAGATAATGAAAAACAGTTTACACGGTTAATCCGCGGATACCGGAACCGCGTATTATGGAAGCAGACGGTGAATAACCATCTGCTGCAAAAGGGGGTACCGCTTCTCCTTCATTGGGGGGCGGTTTTTTTTATGCAGCATTTGCCCCCTGAAGGAAAAAATTAGTATCTTACATATACGTTCATTACATTGTTAACTAATTCTGTGCAAGGAGAGATTATTCACTATGTCCCAAAAGAAATTCAAGACAGAAGTGTCCCAGCTGCTGCATCTGATCATTCATTCGCTCTATTCCCACCGGGAGATTTTCCTCAGGGAACTGATATCGAATGCATCAGACGCCATTGACAAGCTCAAGTATCTTACACTGACCGACGAATCATACAAAGGCTTGGTCTTTGATCCGAAGATTACCATTACCTTTGATGATGAGAACAGGAAGACCATTACTGTTTCAGACAACGGCATCGGCATGAACGACAAGGAACTGGAACAGCAGCTCGGCACCATCGCCCGCTCCGGAACCAGGAAGTTTCTTGAGCAGATGACCCAGGAGGCAAAGAAGGATGCGAACCTGATTGGTCAGTTCGGAGTCGGTTTTTATTCATCCTTCATGGTCTCTGATCGAGTTGAAGTAGTTACCCGGAAAGCCGGAGAACAGCAGGCA
>PWNW01000210.1 GCA_003557605.1 Spirochaetaceae bacterium | reverse complement strand
TTTCGTGATCTTCTTATCATTTCTCCTATAGCCGGTAATGCTGTTCTTCTGTGCATCATAGGTAACCTGATAGTAGGTGAATACGTTTTTTATCTCAGCTGCCGTGTAGGGTGAATCCTTACCCATAAGATCATCCAGTTCCTCCTGCATGTCATACAGATCATCGGCAAGCTTCTTCAGTTCCAGAGTCCTCCGCATAGGGTCAAAATAGATGTTTACGCAGAGGTTTTCTGCATGCTTTATTGATCCAGCCTTGGTGCTTCGTACTGCATAGTCAATCTTTTGCTGGAGGAAATAGATACCGGATGTGCGATCATACGTCATCTCTGCAGGAACATCAGTAAACGGCGCAAATGACTTGATCACCTGCTTCACCAAAGCCTGCTGAACCTTGGTACACATGATCATAGCCCTTCCCTTCAGGATATATGCCTCAAGGGTCTCTATTTTCTCATATCCCCGGTCAGTTCCTATGATGATGTCAGCAAACCCTGCATCATCAAGATCTTTGAAGATGGTCTTCAAGGATCTGCTGTCAATCATGTTTCCGGGAAACGTACGGTAGTATACCGGCACATGGGTGCTTAGGGAGTAGACAACTACTTCATTGGTCTGGGGAAGCTTCAAGCCTTCCCGATTCTTTCCCCAGCGTATGTCAGCAAGGGAATTCCCATAAGCTGATCGGGAAGTGCTGTCAACGGCACAGACTTCATCTGATTTCAGACGAGCTATGCGCAGCCGTGACAGCTCCATCCTGTGCTGCTCAGTAATGCTCTGAGTCAGACGGGTGATAGCAGAAGGGGATAGCGGTCGGTCTGAAGGAGATTTCACAATTCGCTGCCAGCGTTCCACCCGGTTATAGGTATACCCGGTCACATACGGAAATATGGCAAGGGTAAGGATATCATTGACCAAAGCCGTATTCCCATGAAACACCGTCAGGAGATCCTTGCGGATTCCGGTAGATGCTGCAATCTGCTCAAGGAGCCAGATATGACCATACAGGCGGTTTGTATCCTCTTCCGATGATTCAGGTCTTCCTGGGGTCGAATAAATTTTCTTGAATGCAGCCGATACATCCCATTCGGGTGGAAATACTAAAGATTTCCGCAGCTGCTCGGATGCATAGAGAAACCTATGGTTCGGAATGAACTCAAGAGATTCACTCACCGTTCCGAAATGAACAGATTTATACCGCTTCACACCCGATTCAGCTTCATACGGAATCTGGGCTCTGGCATACCGGTATCCCTGATTGACATGAAGCTTCACATAAATCTTATTGTCATTTCTTGACGGTCTGGCCATAGGCACCTCTCATGTTAATTGCTAATTGTACTATTAATATGAGAGATTGTAAACCGATATTTTGTTAAACAGGATAGATTTGTGCTATTTCTAGTACATTTTTAAGCAAAACTCACGCGAGTATGGCCGGAGCTAGCAAGCTCTTTGAGGTAATGGTCGGTCTAAATCACAGCACCGCTGTATTTATCGGGCGTATCGTATTCCTCACCAATACATTCCTGGGAGGATTCCTTACAGTATGCTGGACTGATCTGTTTCAAGGACTTCGTATGGTCTTCTCAATTCTCATCGTAGCGTTGATTGCCCACAGTGGGGTCGGTGGATTTAACGCAGTAGAAGCGGTTTCCAAAACAAAGGGGATAGCCATGTTCCCTGAGGTCCCCGGCGGTGATGCTGAAACTGTATTCATCCACATGATCAGTCAGCTCTTCAACACCTGGTTCGGGGAAATCCTGCTGGCATCCATCCCTTCGGCCATCATGTCTATCATTGATTCTCAACTGCTGCCTTCCAGCAGATCTGCAGGCAGGCAGCGGAAAAACAGCTATGAACCCAGACCATGAACTCCGGATTTCTTTTATCCGGGGTTCTGGTCCTTTCCAGCCTCGTGCTTTAGAAATGTTCCTGCTTCATATTCGCTGAACGCCCTGCGCAGTTCCTCCCGGGTATTCATTACGATCGGGCCTCCCCATGCTATTGGCTCATTCAAGGGTTTTCCGGCAACAAACAGGCACAAGGCGCCTTGTTTTCCCGCAGTGAGACGAAGGTCCTTTCCGCTTTCAAGCATCATCAGCTGTTCCTGGTGTGCTTCCTGGCCCTGCTCAGCAGCTAGTGTTCCTTCCAGGAAATAGAGGAAGGAAGTGTGTCCCTCCTGGACAGAATGGATATATTCCTTACCAGGCTGAACGTCTAAGACAAACAGTTCCGGATCTATGATAATATCACGGACAGGTCCGGTAACTCCGCCGTAGCTCCCTGCGATAACCCGTACTGTGCAACCGTTTCGCTCCACAACAGGCACCTGCGATGATTTGACATCCCGGTAAGCCGGCCTGGTCATTTTCTGAGAAGCAGGAAGATTTGCCCACAGCTGAAGCCCCCTCATGAGCCCGTCTTTCCTCCCCCTGGGCATTTCCTGGTGGATGATGCCGCTGCCTGCCGTCATCCACTGGACATCTCCTTCATGGATAACCCCGGAATTTCCAAGACTGTCCCCATGGGCTACTGTTCCTGAAAACAGCAGGGTAATTGTCTCAATTCCCCGGTGGGGGTGCCAGGGGAATCCTTTGATGTACTGTCTGGGATCATCTCCATGAAAGTCATCAAGGAGCAGGAACGGGTCAAACAACGGCTGCTGGTGATAGCCGAACACCCGCTTTAGATGCACTCCAGCACCTTCAATAGTAGGTACAGCCGTTAACACTTCAAAAGGGCTCATATTCTTCTCCTTTGCCCGGGAGCAAAATGCTCTCCAGCCCACGTTTCGGTACATGGTGCATACCCGAAGCATCCCGCCAATAGCGGATATCTCCACCAGGACCTGCTTCTTCCAGCACCACCGTTTCTTTCGGAATACCAAGGGCAATGACAAGGGCAATTTCCAGGTGATCCGGTATTTCCAAAATGGTGCAGAGATGCTTCCGTTCGACAGAACCAATCATGCAGCCCCCCAGTCCCTGCTGGGATGCTCCAAGGAGGATCGTCTGTGCGGCAATTCCCACATCCTCCTTTGCCGATTGGCTGATTTTGGTATCCGTGAGGATGATGATATATGCACAGGGGCGCTCCCCTTCCTCCGGACCATCCCAGTCCTGCAAATACCCAGCCCACGCAAGAGTCGGAAAAATGAGGCTGTTTGTTCTTTTTGTTCTGGAGATCACGTATTTCAAGGGTTGAAGGTTCTTTGTTGAAGCTGTCAGGCGTGCAAGATCCACCAGTTCTGTCAGGACAGACAAATCCACTGCCTGCTGCTGGTCAAATCTCCGGATGCTTCGTGTTTTTCGGACCAGGGATTTCAAAGGCAAGTCGCCGTTTATTGTTTTCCATTCCATTGCCTGTATTGTATCAGATACCTCCCTATTGGCAAGTTCTTATTGTCAAAGCCTATTGTTATCAAGGAAAACAGCTGGCATGCCTGTTTTCTGGTTCTCAACAGAACCTTTAGGGCATAGGGGCGTATTGCCTTAATAAATCTTACCCTAAGGGTTGCCCTTTTCTGTAGAATTCTCTAGTATAAGAAAAACCAGCTCTTTGATACGTCCGCTGCCAGGGTATCATCCGGCATGCAGAGGTTCTGCCTGATCTTCCAGCTTTATAACCTTCTGAGACCTCGAATGGAATCGGAAGGCATAGCATCTCTTATCCCCGCCTTTAGTTCCACCTTTGGTCTAATCAAAGGGCTAGAACAAGGAGGATATCTATCCATGTGCGGCATTACAGCAATCTGGGGAGAACAGGACAGAGCAGTAATTGAACAAATGATGAATTCCCTCATCCACCGAGGTCCCGACGGATCCGGATCAGCAAATATTGGGAAGGGAACAATTGGTCATCGGCGACTGGCTATTATGGACCCGCAGGGAGGGAAGCAGCCGATTTTTAACGAAGATGAACAATTCGGTATTGTAGCCAACGGAGAAATCTATAATTTCTCTCACCTCAAGTCCCATCTCGCCGGAAAAGGTCATCGTTTCTCCACTTCCAGTGACAGTGAAATCCCCGTTCACTTGTATGAGGATATCAATAGCGGCACGGCTGAAAAGCTTGACGGAATGTTTTCCCTCGCGATAACCAATGGGAAAGAGCTGTTCCTTGCCCGAGATACTGTTGGCATCAAGCCGCTGTACTACGGAACTTCTGGGAACAGAAAATTGTTTGCCTCAGAACTGAAAGCCCTCGCGGGAAGGGCAACCGATGTAAGAGAGTTCCCTCCAGGGAGTTTTTTCCACAGCGCTGCCGGCTTCCAGAAATACCAGGAAATACCCCGCAGGGAAGAGGATCCGAAGATGTCCGTAGGACAGGCATGCCTCCGAATACGGGACACCTTGGAACGAGCAGTTGAGAAACGGCTGATGAGTGATGTACCGCTGGGAGCTTTCCTTTCGGGAGGACTAGACAGCAGTATTATTGCAGCAATTGCAAAACAGCGGTTGGGAGAACTCCATACCTTTTCTGTGGGAATAGAAGGGAGCAGAGATGTGGAGGCGGCAAGAGTTGTAGCCGATCATATCGGCAGCATCCACCATGAATACTGCATCACCCCCGATGATATTAAAAGGCATTTACCAGAAATCATTT
>PWNW01000181.1 GCA_003557605.1 Spirochaetaceae bacterium | reverse complement strand
GGACAAAACCCTGCTTCAGAAATTTATTCCTGAAACAGAGGATGTGGATTAGCAGTCCAAGACAGCCGGTATGAAAGCCGGCTGTCAGTCTGTATAGACTGAAAACTTGGTGCCCGTATCCTTTACCAGAACTCCCCGGGGGGCTCGAAGAACCCTGTATGTCACATAATAGTCTCCCACTGATCCTGATGCGTTAATCAGGGCGACGGTAAATATCGGGGATGCCGCCTGGTCGGGGAGCAGTATTAAGAGGGCAATGCAGGCAGCAGAGATAAGAAGGGCAGGGCCCATGCCTATTATCAGATAGCTCCATTTTTGGAACAGGACATGAGGTGCTCCTGCATAGGCAAATCCGTATGATATCCCGATGGTGATGCGGGTATGCCTTGGACTGAAGAGAAAAAACAGCAGGGCGTGCACCAGTTCATGAAGCACCAGGGAAAACAGAATCATCAGCAGAAGAAAGAGTATTTCCAGTACCCTGAGGCCGGTCCCCATGGGCTGCAGCAGCACAGCAGCGGGGTGGGCAAACCGTTCAGCAACGGGGAGATAGAAGAGATAGGCAAATGGAACTATAAGAATCAGTACAGCTGCCTGAAGGCGGATCATCAGCTTCAGGTCTTTCTCAAGGTCGATTGAGATGATTCTCCTCATGGCAGGTATTGTATGATGAGTAACCGGGAATTTCAAGATATGGGAGGAATGCGTTTTCTCAAGATCGAACCTTCGGGGACATCAGCTGAGGGCCTGATGAGATAGGATTTTCCATGGTCGGCTTTCAGTACTGTACTGCCCTCAGCGTCAAGGATCAGATATCCGGAATCCGTTTGAAAGGGTATGTCCGGAGAAATAAATTCAATTTCCTCGCCGGCAATAATCTGGTTTTTCAGGTTCAGGCGAAACCAGCCGTCCTTGACGTGGGCCCCCAGGGTCCCGAGAAAAAGGTACTCCCGCTGGTAGCTTTTCAATGCCGGTGTGTCCATTTCGTCCCTTCCGAAATAAAACCCAGTTGAATACTCCCGGTGGCTGACCTTGAAGAGATCTTCCCGATAGGGTTCCCAGGCTTTTGGATCATCAGGATGGTCAAGAGCTTTTCGGTATGCACGGGTCACTGCAGCGGTGTAGTAGAGAGATTTCATCCTTCCCTCAATTTTCAGTGAATCAACTCCGGCATTGCGAAGATCCTGGAGATGGTCAATCATGCAGATATCCCGGGATGAGAGCACAGCGGTAAATCTGTCCCCGGCCACAACGGGGTAGTATTCACCTGGCCGCTTCTGCTCTTCCAGCACCCGGTAGTCCCAGCGGCAGGAATGTGCGCAGTCTCCCTGGTTTGCGCTCCTGCCGCTCATATAGGAGCTCATCAGGCACCTGCCTGAGTATGCAACACACATTGCACCGTGTACAAAGGCTTCAAGCTCCATATCGGGAACAGCCTGCTTAATCTGTTCAATATCTCTCAGAGATGCCTCCCGGGCCAGCACAATTCGGGAAAACCCGAGGTCCCGATACAGCTTCACAGCCTCACTGTTGAGGCAGTTTGCCTGGGTGCTCAGATGCAGGTCGGTGTTGGGAAACCGGTTCTGAAGCATCCGGAGAATGCCGAGATCGGAAATGATGAATGCGTCAAAGGGATACAGTGCAATATATTCAAGAGCCTGTTCAATTTCCTTGATATCGCTGTTGTGAAAGAAAATGTTCAATGCACCGTAGAGCTTCCTGCTGCCTTTGACAGCTTTCAGCTCCCGGTGCTCCTCCTGGTTGAAGTTGTCAGCACGGGTGCGCAGGGAGAAGCTGCGCACTCCGATGTATGCAGCATCAGCCCCGTAGGCATAGGCATATTTCAGTTTTTCGATATTTCCCGCAGGAGCAAGCAGTTCCATACTCTCTATGCTCCTTTTCCTGAGATCCCGAAGGCTTTCTCTATTACTTCCTCCATGGTTGATACCGGATGAAAGGTAATTCCCTTCTTTACATGCTCAGGTATTTCTTCCAGGTCCCTGAGATTTGCTTTGGGAATGATAATCTCCTTGATGCGGTTTCTGCGCGCCGCAATAGTCTTCTCCTTCAGCCCGCCGATGGGCAGCACGCTGCCGGAAAGGGACAGTTCTCCTGTCATTGCAAGGCGGGACTTCACCTTCCGGTTTTTTGCCAGGGAGAACAGCGATGAGGCCATGGTAATGCCTGCTGAAGGACCGTCTTTAGGGGTAGCCCCTTCAGGGATATGAAGGTGGATCATATTGGCATCGAAGAAGTTTTTCGGCAGTCCGTAGGATTTTGCGATATGACGGACATAGGAATAGGCAATATTGGCCGATTCCTGCATCACCTCGCCCATCTTTCCGGTAAGACGCAGAGCACCTTTCCCGGGAATGTTGATGGATTCTATCAGGAGGGTGTCCCCGCCGTAGTTTGTCCAGGCAAGCCCTACCACAATCCCGGCTTTGCCTGCCAGTTTTTCTCCGTCTTCCCGGAATACCGGTTTGCCCAGGTATGCATCAAGTGATTCAGGGGTAATGCGGATAGGAATCTCTGCCTCGTCCAGGACTACCTTGTTGGCAATTTTTCGGTGAATCCGGTCAAGGGCTTTTTCGTAGTTGCGCATTCCCGCTTCCCTGGCATAATCATCGGCAATTGCCCTCAGGGCTTTTACAGAATAGCGAAGATGCTTTTTCATCAGTCCGTTTCTCTTCAGGCTCTTGGGGATCAGGTATGTTCTGGCAATGGAAAGCTTCTCTTCAGCAATATACCCGGAGAGTCGTATGACCTCCATTCGATCCAGCAGCGGCCGGGGAATGGTGTCAAGGGTATTGGCGGTAACGATAAAAAGAATATTTGATACATCGAAGGGCACATCAAGGTAATGGTCCCGGAAAGAGTGGTTCTGTTCGGGATCAAGCACCTCAAGGAGGGCAGAAGAGGGATCTCCCTGGTAGGAAATCCCCATCTTGTCAATTTCGTCTATCATGAAGACGGGATTCTTGCTTTTTACGATACGCAGTCCTTGAATGATTTTTCCAGGCATGGAACCAATATAGGTCCTTCTGTGTCCCTTTATTTCAGCTTCATCCCGCATTCCCCCTACGGAGAATCGGAAAAACTCTTTGTTGAGGGCCCGGGCGATTGACTGACCTACTGAGGTTTTCCCTACACCGGGAGGGCCCACCAGGCAGATGATTGATCCCTTGGTGTCCTTTTTGAGTTTTCTCACCGACAGATATTCGATGATACGGTCCTTTACTTCATCCAGTCCGTAATGGTCCTCATCAAGAATCTTCTTTGCTTCTCTGATTTCAAATTCCTCGGCTGCCGGATCGTTCCAAGGCAGGGTAGAAAGGATTTCCAGGTAATTTCTTGTTACATTGAATTCAGCAGAATTGGGGTCCATAAACTGAAACTTGTCAAGCTCCTTGTCCACCTGGGACCGGGCCTCCTCATTGAGCTGCAGAGACTCAAACAGTTCACGGTACCGCTGGTATTCATTTGACTTAGGATCATTTGAGATGCCCAGCTCCTGCTGAATTGCCTTCAGTTCTTCCCTGAGAAAATAATCCCGCTGGGTTTTTTCAATTTTTTCGCTAATGCGCTGCTGAATTTTCTGCTGGATTTTCATCAGTTCCTGTTCTTTCTTAATGAATACCAGCGCCTGTTCCATCCGCTCACGAACATCAAGGGTCTCCAGCACCTTCTGCTGTTCATGCTTGCCGATGTTCATGATGGAAGTAATAAAATCAGCAATCTTCCCCGGATAATCGATATTCACCATGTTCAGCCGCATCTCTTCGGTAAACAGAGGATTGTTCTTTGAGATCTCCTTCATTTCGGTGAGCAGCGAGCGGGTCAGCGCCCTGACTTCTTCATTGTCGTACCCGGTGTCGTCAAGGTATTCCACCGCTGCATGGACCGGCGGTGCGGAGCTGAGAAATTTCACAACCCGGAACCGTTTCAGTGTTGAAATGAATATGTTCAATCCGCCGTCGGGAAGGTTTATTTTCTTGACAATTTTTGCCACCGTTCCTACCTGGTAGAAGCTCATCTGATCTTCTTCAGCTTCCTTGGTAAGCAGAAGTCCGATCATGCTGTCCTTTTCCAGCGATTCGTTTACAACCTGAATGTCCCGTTCGGATTCAATGATCAGGGGAGTGAAAATCCCGGGAAATATTGGATTGCCGACCAGCGGAAGTATGAGAAGTCTATGGGGCAGAATTTTATCTGCTGGTATGATGTGATGTTCACTCATAGGGTTTCCTCCACAATACGTTAACTGTAATGTACTCAAACACCGTGGCAACATCAACAAAAACTACCAGCTGCGGACAAAAAGATATCTCACTTCTCTGCGGATTTCATAGGAGAAAAAAAGTATGCTCAATGAGATATGATGGGAAATCTGATCATGGATGAAGGAGCTTCTGAAACCGGTTCTCAGGGTTGATGAGACTGTTCCAGGGGTTCCTGACATCAGCGGTTCATTGATGGAACCCTCCAGCGCAGCAAATACGGAAAATCCCACTTCTGACGTTACCGCATGAAGCATTGATGCGTTCGCCTGGTAGGACGCTCCCCAGGGAGGAGCAAGGGTGAATGAACCGGAAAATAGGTGAGAGACAGGAGGGGTGTTGTATGATCCTTCAAGGGCTGTTCTGATGTGCACCCTGCTTCCGCTGTGCCAGCTGAGGTGAAGGGAAACTGAGAGCTCATGGGAGAGGGTGCTTACCAGGGGCTTGGAGAAGGAGACGGACAAGGAGCGGAATTCCCAGGGAAGGGGAAATCCCTCTCCCTCTGTTGAAGCTGATACCGATGCTGATATCTCAGGTGAGACTTCAAAGGTGAGGTCTGCTGCAGAGATGACCTGCATCTCCCCTGAGGGCAGAGCTGCCGCTGTGAGCTGATGGGTGAACTGCAGGGCTGAAACCATATGGGGCAGCATAAGAAAAAAACATAGCATCCTCACCATGATCTGATCTCCGACATACGGCTGTGGACGGCACGCCAGCTGTAAAACCGCTCTTCGAGAATTTCCTCATGCTTTTTGGACATGGCATGTGATGCTGAGGCGCTTAGAAGCGCTTTCCCCGACCATCGGTTCTTCAGCTGCGCTGCGGTCAGCACCTCAAGCCCTGAAGCAGGGTCGGCGGTGAAGTACACCTGCTGCGCTCCATCATGCAGTGAGTGCAGCAGCAGGAAAAAATGTCCCGTATCCCTGCTGTCCCAGCAGATCATAGGCCCGAATCTTCTGAGGGTCTCCAGCAGGTCCTCAATCTCCAGCCTGTAGCCCTGGGATGCAATGCCGTATTCAGAGAGCAGCCATGAGATGGTCCGCAGTGAAATAGTATGCACTTCATGTTCCCCAGGACTGAGGACCAGGTCGATCAGATCAGATTCGTTGACCGGAATGCCCCATACGCAGTGCAGCAGAGATGCTGCTGAGGCAAAACCGCAGGAATCATCAAACTCCTGCCTGATGAACAGTCTCTGTTCCATTTCCTCTGATGTCTCCAGTGAGGCAAGCAGAAGCAGGATGCGGGCGAGGGTATGGGCATTCATGAGATAAGCTTACCAGGGCCTGTTCCATCCTCCAATTCCCTGTTTGCAGTGGTAGGCTACTGTACAAGAAAAGCGGTTTTTCGTATCATAAGCCGATGACACGGAATCTGACGGTTGAAGCGGTGGTGCTTGCACATAGAAAAACTTCGGGCATGCACCGAAGAGCGGTGCTGCTTTCCCCTGAAGCCGGGATGATTGAAGCTGATGCATTCGGAGCTAAACGGGGTTCTCTGACCGGGAAGATTGGGCAGTTTATCTCCGGTACTTGTGTCCTCTACTATAATCCGGTGAAAAAGACGTGGAAAATTGAGGATTTCAGTCCCCGTGAGTACCGCAGCTACATATCATCATCCCTCCCTTTGATATACACCGCATCATTCTTTTCCGAATGCATCATGAAAACCTATGCAGGGGGAGGGGAATACCCCCGCCTCTTTGATATCATGCTGAATGCGCTGGACGGTCTTTCTCAGACGGAGAGGCGGGACCTTGTGATCATACAGTTCCTCTGGAGATACCTGATGCTCTCAGGGTTTCTCGGAGAGCCCGGTGTTTGCGCTTCCTGCGGAAGGGGAGTGAAGGGCAGTGAGGCGATGATTCTGGATCCTATGGATGGAGTTCTGAACTGCAGCGGCTGCAGTACCGACAAGGCACAGCATGTCCTCTCTCCAGGTGCCCGATCATATCTTGAGCATACCCTCGGCAGGAATTTTTCAGAGGCGATGAAGGTGGGACTTGCACGAAGTGCGGCGGTGCAGCTGAAGGGGCTGCTGGTCAGCCTGGTTGATCAAGTCACCGAAGGATCATTGAAGACATTAGGGAGCAATATGATATGAGAATGTTTATCGCTGTGGATGTTCCCAGGCAGGAGCGTGAGAAAATTGCTGAAGCTGCATCAGAAATTATCTTATGTCCGGCGGTGCGTGCCGCGCATGCCATGCATGCCACCCTCTTATTTCTCGGAGAGCAGGATGAGGCAAGGATTCCGGCACTGACTGATGCGCTGCAGGAGGCATGCAGCAAAGTCGGGGTTTTTGAAATTGGCTGCCGGGGAATAAGCGCCTTTCCCTCCCGAAACCAGCCGAGGGTGATTATTAGCCCCGTGGTTCAGGGGGTTGAGCAATTGAGGCTCCTGCACTATCTTTTAGAAAGAACGATTCAGGGGGGTGATTCCAAGCGGTTCAGCCCCCACATAACCGTGGGAAGGGTGAAGCACAGACATGCGGTGCTTCCTAAACTGCTGAAACAGCCGCAGTTTGAGAATCATCCTTCCGGCAGCTGGACGGTTGGTGCTGTTCGGCTGTACCAGTCTGTACTGGCCCCTGATGGGGCTCAATACTCACTTTTGTCGGAAACTGCACTGCAGGAACAAACCCTATGAAGCAAACTGCCTGGAACAAACGACCTATTTCCCGTGAGACTCTGGATGCACTGTGCACTGCCTACTCAATTGATGCCCTGACTGCTTCGGTGCTGGCACGGCGCGGAATCAGTGACGGTGCTTCAATGAAGTTCTACCTGGAGACGGACCTTGCCTTTCTTCATAATCCATTTCTCTTCGAAGATATGGATACCGCTGTTGAACGGGTGCAGGATGCGGTGCAGCAGAAGGAAAAAATCAGGATATTCGGAGACAGGGATGTTGACGGCATGACCTCCACGGTGCTGCTGAAGGAATGCATCGAAGAGGCAGGGGGAGAGGTGTCATGGAGACTGCCCATGGGAGATGAACCCTACGGGATCACCATTTCAGGAATTGACGAGTTTGCCCAGGAGGGAGGCACTTTGCTCATTACCGTAGACTGCGGGATTTCAAACATCAAAGAAATAGCTTATGCCGCTTCTCTGGGTATTGATGCGGTAATCCTGGACCATCACCTCCCTTCTCAGGACCTTCCTCCCGCTGCAGCAATTATTAATCCTAAGATTGAAGGGTCAGGGTATCCCTTTCGTGACCTTGCCGGGTGCGGAGTAGCGGCAAAATTTATCTGGGCATTCCGGTTTGCCGCAACCCAGTTCTATCGCCAGGAAATCGTGTTTCTCCATGCCCGTCCTGGTAATGATACCGTGGTCATTGAGTGTGCTCTCTATGAAAATCTTGTGGAGATTGAACGGGTAGTGGAGGAGGTGAATCCCGGAGTGCTTCCCCCGGAACAATCCAGGCTCTGGCCGATGCTTTCCGGCAGGGAGATCATGGTCTATGATGCCCCGCAGGAGATGCGTCAGCTCAGGCAGGCCTTCGGGTCTCATGCGGACATACATCTCAACGACATCTCCCAGGAGATCTGGCGGGTGTTTCCGTCTCTGAAGGGCAGGAGCCTGATGCAGCTGATTGACATGAGCAGGTCTGTGCGGTATTCAGGGGGAGCCGGCATAGAACTGGATGTGCTGATTTCACTGTTTAACGCCTATGTCTATCGACAGGAGCCGTCGCTTTCCTCTGAATATGGTGACATCCTTGACCTGGTGGCGATCGGCACTATTGCAGATTTGATGCCCATGAGGGATGAGAACAGGATTCTGGTGAAGCATGGGCTCAATGCGCTGCAGAAGCAGCAGCGCTCTTCTCTGCGTACCCTGTTGTTCAAGCGGAACCTTACTGGAAAACAGCTCTCCACCACCGATATCGGATGGCAGATATCGCCCATGCTGAATGCAGCGGGGAGGCTTGGGGTGCCCGGTATTGCTGTAGAACTGCTGCTCAGTGATGACGTGCAGCAGCAGGAGGAACTTGCAGACCGGCTTGCGGACTTGAACAGGGAACGAAAGCGTCTCGGGGAGGATGCCTGGAACAGGCTGTTTCCCAAGGCTGATAAAAGCTTCAGTGCCTCTGGGGAACGGATGATCGTGGTGCAGGATAAACAGATGAACCGGGGAATAACCGGGATCATTGCTTCACGGCTGCTCAACAGCTTCCAGGTTCCCTCGATTGTGATTGCCCATCTGGAAGATAAGCTGATCGGATCAATGAGAAGCGGCAAGCAGGTGCATGTGAAGGATTTTCTTTCCCAGTTTGATGATCTGCTTACAGATTACGGGGGCCATCAGTGTGCGGGGGGCTTCAGTCTACACCCTGATTTGCTTGATGCCTTCATCCAGCGTGTCAGGGAGCGGGGCATGGATGTGGAACCCTCCGCCGCACAGCGGGTTTTCGAGATTGATGCAGAGGTTCCCCACGCTATGATGGACCCCGGGCTGATTTCCATGGTTGAACGGATGGAACCCTACGGTGAGGAGCATCCGCCTCTGGTGTTCATGATACGTCAGGTGGTGATTGAAGAACTTACCCAGATGGGGACAACTGACCCCCAGCATCTGAGAATGCTCATTGCTGCGGGCAGCCATAAATGGCCGGCGGTGTTCTGGAAATCCGCCGACCGTATGGGAGAGGACTTCAGCCTCGGCGACAAGGTTGACATTCTCTTCAGGCTGGGAAGAAACTACTACCGGAATACAGAAACGCTGCAGCTGACGATTCTTGACATCCACCGTAATGCAGAGGCTGTATTGACAAAGAGCGGATAAACGGTATAGTGTGCAGCTAAGTTGTTGCTACGCTTGAAGGAGGTGATTGCTATAGCTTACGTACGTATTGATGAGACTGAACCTTTGGAAAAGGCCATTAAGAAATTTAAACGAATGGTGGAAAAAGAGGGAATCATCAGGGAATGGAAAAAACGTGAATATTTTGAGAAACCCTCCACTATCAAGAACAGAAAACAGAAAGCCCTCCAGAGAAAGCAGATGAAGAAGCTGAGAAAGGTTAAGGCCATGAAAAGCTATTAAGCTTTTCGGCCATGCTTCAATACATACCGTCGATATTTCGGCGGTTTTTTTTGTATACATCAATTATTAGAAAAATTTTTATTTTTTGCTCAAAAACAAAGAAATAAATTGACATAACATGAAATCTCAAGGTACCATACAATTGTATCAGCATGAGAACACACAGGAAAAGGAGGCCCTGTCTGCAGGGATGATGTATGAACAGAAAATTGAATTTTAATGCCGGTCCTTCGGCGCTGCCTCTGGAGGTGCTGCAGCAGCTCCAGGACCAGATGGTGGATTACCAAGGTGAAGGTCTCTCCATTGTCGAGAACAGTCACAGAGGAAAATCCTTCGACAAGCTCTATCATGATACGATTGATCTGGTGAAGGAGCTGATGAATATTCCCTCCGGGTATTCGGTCTTTTTTCTTGGGGGCGGAGCTACGCTTCAGTTCGGGATGATACCCATGAACTTTATTCCCCAGGGCGGAAGCGCAGACTACACCCGAACGGGATCCTGGGCCAACGGCGCCTGCGACGATGCAATGAAGGTTCGTGATGTGCATGTGGCATTCGACGGGAAGAGCAGCGGTTATTCAACCCTCCCTGACCCGGCTGGCATCACCCCGTCTTCCGGAGCATCCTATTTCTATCTCTGTTCCAATGAGACCATCGGAGGAGTTCAGTGGAAGCAGTGGCCTGAGACTGGTTCGGTCCCGCTTATAGCAGATATGTCCAGCGACATTCTCAGCAGACCGGTCCCGGTGGATAAGTTTTCCCTCATCTTTGCAGGGGTGCAGAAGAATCTTGGCCCCTCCGGTGCTGCCCTGATTATTGTAAAGGATGAATTCCTCAATACTGCAGCAGATGGGCTTCCTTCCTATCTGGATTACAAGAAACAGGCTTCAAAGGAAGGGCTGATGAACACTCCGCCGGTATTTCCCGTCTGGGGGGTCAAGCTGGTGCTGGAATGGGTGAAGAAGCACGGAGGCGCTTCAGGAATGGAAAAGCGAGCTGAGAAAAAGGCCGCTATGATCTATGATGTGATGGACCGGTATGACGGGTTTTATTCATCTCCAGTTGATGCAAGGTACAGGTCCCTGATGAACATTGTGTTCAGGCTTCCTGACGAGGATCTTGAAAAACTGTTTCTCCAGAACAGTGCGGCAGATGGTATGATCGGCCTGAAGGGACACCGCAGCGTCGGAGGGTGCAGGGCATCCATATACAACGGAGTTCCTGAAGAGTCCGTTGAAGCATTGGCAGGCTTTATGGACGAATTTGCACGAAAGCATGGATAGGTGCATGAAACTTGATGAAACAAACATTGCAATAATTAAGCATCTCCAGGACGGCCGCAAGCCCTTCAGCGCAATTGCCGATGAGCTTGCTATTACGGAAAATACGGTTCGCTCACGGGTCAACAAGCTGATGGAGGAAGGAGTCCTGCAGGTTACCGGCGTAGTTGACCCTGAGCAGATCCCAGGTCACCGCATCTGCATGATCGGCATTAAGCTGAAGACCATGGACCTGAGCGGAAAAGCCCGGGATATTGCCCGTCTTAAGGGAGTTATCTCCGTCTGCGTGGTGACCGGAAGGTATGACCTGATTGCCCAGGTGCTGCTGGATGAGAACCAGAACTATTCGCTGATCGATTTTTTCACCAAGGAGCTGGTAAAGATTGCAGAAATCCAGCATGTGGAGACCTATGTGGTATATCAGGCGCATAATCTCCGGGTTCCCTATATTCTCTGAAGAACCTGTGTTACTATGGGAGTTGAGATGGACAGGAAAACAACACCAGTGTATAGAAACTACTGTGACCTTGCGGGAATAAAGACGGCAGATTTTCATGGATGGGAACTGCCGCTGCATTTTTCCCAGGGGATCAGTGCTGAACATACCGCAGTGAGAACCGCTGCGGGACTTTTTGATGTTTCCCATATGGGAGAGATTTTTATTGAGGGAGAGCAGGCTGAGTGGTATCTGGACCAGCTTATTACCGGGTCTGTTCTCTCCATGAAATCGGGGGAGGTGAAATATACCTTCCTCTGTTATCCCGATGGGAACGTGGCAGACGACATTATTGTCTATAAATGTTCCGATACCCGTTTTCTGCTTGTGGTGAATGCGGGCAACAGGGAGAAGGACTACTCGTGGATAACCCGTGACAACCCGGTTGCCCAAAGCCAGTCATCACTTCCGGTCATAAAAGATCAGTCGGATGCGTGGGCACAGCTTGCACTGCAGGGCCCGAAGTCTGAGCAGCTTCTTACTGAACTGATCCCTGAGGTGAGAGATATCGGGTATTTTACATTTCGGGATGACCTGTTTTATGATGAGATTCCCCTGCTTGTCTCAAGGACCGGGTATACCGGAGAGGACGGGTTTGAAATATATCTGAATGCAGAGGACGGAGGGACCTTCTGGGATCTGCTGGTGCAGGCCGGGGCGCAGCCCTGCGGGCTTGGTGCCAGGGACACCCTTCGTCTTGAAGCAAAGTTTCCTCTCTACGGTCATGAAATCTCCGAATCAATTACTCCCCTTGAGGCAAACCTTTCGGTGTTTACGGACCTTGAAAAGTCCTACTTCATCGGAAAGGAAGCTCTTGCGAGGCAGAAGGAGCAGGGAATACCCAGGACGCTCAGGGGTATTGAGATGATTGAACCCGGAGTTCCCCGTGAAGGGTGCCGGGTGTTCAGCGGGGAGAATCAGTTAGGAACGGTCACCAGCGGAACAAAATCTCCGACATTGAACAAGTTTATTGCCCTGGTGCTTATTGAGAGGGGAAGCGGCCTGAAAATCGGAGATGAACTGGAAATTGAAATTCACAGAAAACGAAAACGGGCGCGTCTTGTCAAGACGCCG
This sequence comes from Spirochaetaceae bacterium, assembly GCA_003557605.1. Taxonomy (GTDB): domain Bacteria; phylum Spirochaetota; class Spirochaetia; order PWKH01; family PWKH01; genus PWKH01. The sequence continues at coordinate 4,911 of PWNW01000181.1, read as the reverse complement.
TTTTATAAGAAAACAGGAAGGAGCTGAACTGATATGTCTGAAATACGGGATGATCTTCGGTATACGGAAAACCATGAATGGGTGAGCTTGAAAGATGGAACTGTTCGGGTAGGCATCACGGATTACGCCCAGGATTCCCTGGGAGAAATAGTATATGTAGAACTGCCTGAGATAGAAGATGAGTTTTCCCAGGGAGAAGAGGCGGCAAGCATTGAATCGGTGAAAGCTGCTGCTCCGGTATATGCGGTGATGAGCGGAAGAATTACCAAAGTGAACCGGAAGCTTGAAGACAGCCCTGAGCTGGTCAATGAAGCTCCCTATTCCGCCTACATCTATGAGATGGAAATACGTGATCCGGATGAATTTGAGCATCTGATGGACAGTGAAGCGTATTCTGATTACCTTGAAAGCATAGATTAACAGGCAGGCAGGACAGCAGTATGAATCGTCCCATTCCCTATATTCCCCATACTCAGCAGGATATTTCGGTGATGCTGAAGGCTGTCGGTGTTTCCTCAGTTGACCAGCTTTTCTCCGATATTCCTGAATCGGTGCGGCTGCAGGGCTCCCTTGCAGTTCCGCAGGGCGTCAGCGAATACGAAGCACTGAAGTTTATGCAGGGCCTTTCGGAAATGAACATACGATGCACATCCTTTCTCGGATGCGGGATCTATGACCATATTATTCCGTCGGCAGTTAAGCAGGTGCTCAGCACTCCGGCATTTCTCACCTCCTATACGCCGTACCAGCCGGAAATATCACAGGGGCTGCTCCAGGGTATTTTTGAATTCCAGACTATGATATGCCGGCTTACGGGCATGCAGGTTTCAAATGCCTCACTGTACGACGGACATACCGCTGCTGCAGAAGCAGCGGCTATTGCCCTGCAGGCAAAACGGAAAGCTGGAACAATTTTGGTTTCTGCAGGAGTGCATCCCTTTACCAGGAAGGTGCTGGAGACTCATTACCGGGGAAGCGGCATCAAGATTGAGACCGTTGAGCTTCATCAGGGGAGGACACGGCTTGAGGATGTGAAGGACCTTCTCAGCAGCGATGCTGCGGCGCTGATTGTCCAGACCCCAAATATTCTGGGTGTTCTTGAGGACCTCGACGGCTTTGCGGAAGCTGTTCATGAGAAAAAGGCGCTGTTCATTGTGAGCTCCAATCCCATGACCCTTGGGGTCTGCAGGAACCAGGCTTCATGGGGTGCTGATATCGCCATCGGCGATACCCAGTGCTTTGGTCTCCCCCAGAGTTTCGGGGGGCCGACGGTGGGGTACATTGCCGCTGTTGAAAAGCTGCTGAGAAAGATGCCTGGACGGATAGCCGGAGAAACCAAGGATGCACAGGGAAGACGCGCCTTTGTCCTGACCCTTCAGGCCAGGGAGCAGCATATAAAACGTGAGCGGGCAACGTCAAACATATGCTCCAACCAGGCCCTGGCAGCATTCGGCACCGCTTCATACCTGGCCCTTGCCGGTCCTGAGGGACTTCGGGAAGCAGGCGTGCAGTGCATGAGCAAAGCACATTATCTGTATGAAAAGCTTGGTGAGATTCCCGGTTTGCACCCTGTTGTAGAAGCTCCTTTTTTCCATGAGTTTGCATTTTACCTCGCCTCTCCTGAGAAGGCGAAGGAATATCTTGATCGCATGTACCGCCGCGGAATCTTTGCGGGGGTACATCTTGGTGAGATGGACAGCCGTTTTGACGGAATTGTTGTCTCGGCGGTTACGGAGAAACGCACCCGTGAAGAAATGGACAGATATGCTGAATGTACGCGGGAGGTGCTTGCATGAGTGAACTGCTGCTGTTTGAGAAGTCAAAGGAGGGCAGGAGGGGATTTTTGCTTCCTGCATTGGATGTGCCGGCTGCTGATCCCCAAGAGGTGATCGGTCCTTCCATTTGCGCTGATGCACCGCCCGCACTTCCCCAGCTGTGTGAAGTTGAGGTAACCCGGCATTACCAGAATCTTGCAAGGAAAAACTTTGGAGTCGATCTGGGGTTTTATCCCCTCGGGTCCTGTACGATGAAGTACAATCCCAAGGTGAACGAGGAAGCGGCATCGCTTCCGGGGTTTTGTGAAGTTCATCCTCTCCAGCCCGAAGAGTCGGTGCAGGGATCATTGAAGCTCCTGCATACCCTGACTTCCTTTTTGTGTGAAATAACCGGTATGTCCTGGGGAACTATGCAGTCCATGGCCGGGGCCCATGGAGAATTTACCGGGATGAAGCTGTTTCGCGCGTACTTCCAGAAACGGGGGGAGACACGGAGAAACCGGCTTATTGTGCCGTCTTCATCCCATGGGACAAATCCTGCCTCAGCCCATCTGTCAGGGTTTGAGGTGGTTGAAATACCGGCGGACAGCAGGGGACTTGTGTCGCTGGAAGCACTTGCACCACATCTGGACGACCGGCTTGCAGGGATCATGCTCACAAATCCCAATACCCTGGGACTTTTCGAAACTGATATTCTTGAAATTTCCCAGGCGGTCCATGATTCCGGAGGGCTGCTGTACTATGACGGTGCCAACCTCAATGCGGTGATGGGGATATCCCGTCCGGGTGATATGGGGTTTGATGTAATCCATCTCAACCTTCATAAAACCTTTTCAACCCCCCATGGCGGCGGAGGTCCTGGTTCCGGACCTGTGCTGGTCTCAAAACGGCTGGTCCCGTTTCTTCCCGTCCCCGATGTCACACAGGAAGGGGATATATACCGGTTTTCATGGGACCGTCCTGAAAGCATCGGTAAAATTTCCGGGTTTTACGGAAACTTTCTGGTTAATGTAAGAGCACTGACCTACATTCTGGTTATGGGCTGTGACGGTCTTAAGAGGGCATCACAGATGGCGGTGCTGAATGCCAACTATCTGATGAAGCACTTGAAACCGCTGTACCATCTTACCTATGACGTGATCTGCAAACATGAATTTGTCCTGTCAGCAGAACGGCTGAAGAAGGAAACCGGCATCACCGCTGTTGATATTGCTAAGGGGCTTATCGAAGAGGGAATACATCCCCCCACTGTCTACTTTCCCCTGATCGTTCCTGAGGCTCTGATGATTGAACCAACCGAAACCGAAACCCTGGAGACCCTGGACCGGTTCATTGAGGTGATGAAGCACCTACACCGAAGAGCATATGAGGATCCCCAGAGCCTTAAGGAAGCTCCTTCTCATATGGCAGTATCACGGGTTGATGATGTTGGTGCAGCGAGGCATCCCCGGGTCTGCTGGGAATGCTGACAGTTGTATTTCCTGGAAAAGAACTATAGAATGGAGTTGTTAACGCAGCAAGGAGGTAGTTGTGGCCGAATTGAAGACAACCTATCTGGGCCTTGAGCTGACTTCTCCTGTAGCGGCGGCAAGTTCGAGCCTGACCCGTGATGCCGACAGCATCAAGAGGTGTGAGGATGCGGGTTTTGGCGCCGCGGTGATGAAGTCCCTTTTCGAAGAGCAGATTGACAGTGACTCCCGTGGAATGATGGAGGAGATGGAATACTTCTCCCATACAGATGCCTACGATTTTATTTCCCATACAAGCAGGGATTATTATATTGATACCTATCTGGATGCTGTGGAGAAGGCAAAGCGGTCTGTTGATATCCCGATCATTGCAAGCGTGAACTGCAGACAGCAGGGATCCTGGATTGATTATGCGGGCAGGTTTGAATCCGTAGGAGCAGATGCGCTGGAACTCAATGTGTTTGTCCTTCCCTCTGATATGACGAAAAGCAGCCAAGAGATTGAACAGATATATATCGATATTCTCAAGAAGGTGAAAAGCCGGGTGAGCATACCCGTTGCCCTGAAAATTGGATTCCACTTTTCCGGGATGGCGAATATGTTCAAGCGCCTTGATGACGCCGGTGCTGATGCCCTGGTGCTGTTTAACCGGTTCTACCGCACTGATATTGATATAAAGAACCTGACGCTGAAAAGCGCATCAGTGGTAAGTGTTCCTGAAGAAAGCGGACTTCCCCTTCAGTGGACCGCCCTGATGTCAAATCAGCTCTCATGTGATATCTGCTCGAATACCGGGATCTATGACGGTGAAGCAGTAATTAAGCATCTGCTTGCCGGTGCATCTGCAGTGCAGGTCTGTTCAGCGGTTATGAAGAAGGGCCTTGCAGCTGTTTCTGAGATGAATTCCCGAATCCTTGCATGGATGGAGGAGAAGGGATATGCATCTATTGATGATTTCCGCGGGACCCTTGCGGGACCTGCAGACGGAAGTTCGGATGTCTGGGAGCGGTCTCAGTACATTAAAGCAATTTGCGGAATTAGTTAGGAAGGAACCTGCCATGGTAGAAGATTATTCAGATATTGAACCCTTTCGCGATGAAGATATACCGAGGGTGCTGAAGCATATTTTAGACAATAAGGATTTTCTCAGCGGGGTGGGTGAAATTGTATACCCCAGGATTCCCTATGTCCTGCTGAAGGTAAAGAGAAACTATGTGAAGCACCAGATTGAGAAACTTCTTCCTGAAATCCAGACGGTGGATGACTACCAGTCAAAACTGCTTAACGGTCTGATTCTCAATGCGGTGATAGAAAAGACCGTTGATCAAATAACCAGCAGCGGTCTTGAACATCTTGATCCGCAGAAAGCATATCTATTTATGAGCAATCATCGCGATATAGCCCTGGACCCTACGCTGATGAATTATGTGCTGGAACAGAATAATTTTCCCTTCACTGAAACAACATTTGGAGACAACCTTCGGGTCAACAACATCATGGGAGACATCATCAGGATGAACAGAGGAGTTGTGGTGAAGCGCTCCCTTTCCTTGAGGGACAGGTTTATTGAATCCCAGCGGCTTTCTGCGTATTTCTATAAGCGAATCCAGGAAGGACGGTCCATGTGGGTTGCCCAGAAAAGCGGCCGTGCCAAGGACGGTGTTGAT
>PWNW01000068.1 GCA_003557605.1 Spirochaetaceae bacterium | reverse complement strand
TGGAATACCAGCTGAGTCAGGGTGTCGCTGCTGTAGTTCTCTACGTTCAGTGCCCTCAGATTCATGTGATTCTCCTTGCCTGCGGGGGAATATCCCGGATTGGAGTTCCTGATAAACCGGTATCCTGCACTCTGGGCTGCTTGGGTTACCCGCCGGTCTTCTGCTCCGCTTCCGTAAGGGAGTGCCAGGGAGTCAACGGGCTGTCCCAGCTGCTCTTCAATGATGCGCTTTGATTCGGTGAGCTCAAAGATGATTTCCTGCATAGACAGATCTCCCAGCCTCCGATGGGTGAGGCCGTGGGAACCGAAGAAAAACAGCTGTCTGCCCTGCTCATCCCGGTACTGGGACATCTCCCTGATCTGGTCCCAGGTCATATACCCCACCTCCCCGACATATTCGGGAACAATGAAGAACATTGCCTTGAGACCAAATTCCTTGAGCAGGGGAAACGCCAGGGCATAGTTGGACAGGTCCCCGTCATCGAAGGTGATTACCGCTGCATCGGTGGTGAAGGTCTCTTCTTTGAGGCGGCTGAATTCGGTGACCGTGAAATTTCGCCTGAGAAATGCCAGATCCTGCTCAAAATTGTATATATCCCGGTTGTAGATGTTCCCGGTCCTGCCGTAGACCAGGTTGTGGTAGATCAGGATCAGGAGCTTCGGGTCATCCCGTAACGGCACAGGGGTTTCTTCAGCATCAGAGGCAGGGTTCCAATGACGTGCCGGAATGTCATCTCCAGAGATCATAGGCATCAGCAGCAGTATGCAGCATGCGGCAAGGCAAAATGTTTTCATATACCAGGCATGGTACTGCTTCAGGGAAGACAGCACAAGAGTTCATAGGGTAAAAACCTTAAAAAAAGCCGCTGTACGGTTGTTGTTATCTGAAGAGCTCTGCCGTATAATCATTCCATGAAACAGCAGAGAAAAGCAGGGATCATCCTGCATCCGACCTCCCTTCCCGGACCCTACGGCATTGGGGAACTGGGATCATATGCCGGTGTGTTTGTTGACTACCTTGAGAAGATCGGGGCGTCAGTGTGGCAGATTCTTCCGCTGAATCCTGTGGGATACGGTAACTCCCCCTATTCAGCACGTTCCACCTTTGCGGGCAATGAGCTTCTTATCAGCGTGGAGAAGCTCATTGAAGAGGGGCTGATTCCAGAAGATGCCCTTCAGTCCATGCCGGTATGGGACCCGGGCAGGGTGGATTACCAGGCGCTGAGCGAATGGAAGATGCCGCTGCTGATGCAGGCGGCAGACAGGTTCCTTGAGACCAAGCATCAGCAGAAATCCTACGCAGCCTTCTGCCGTAACCAGCAGGACTGGCTTGAGGATTATGGAATATTCATGACCATAACCGAAGAGCATCAGCAGGATTCCCGCTGGTATGAGACCTGGGACTCCGCACTGGCTGACCGGGATCCTGCAGCGCTGAAGGCGTACCAAAAGAGCCGTAAACAGGAGATTGAGCGGTGGAAGGTGCTTCAGTACCTCTTCAGCGTCCAGTGGATGGCAGTGAAGGAGTATGCCGGCAGCAAGGGCATCGAAATATTCGGTGATGTCCCCATCTTCGTGTCCGCCGACAGTGCAGATACCTGGACCAATCGGGAACTCTTCAAGACAGACAGCAGAGGAAGGTTCTCTTCCCAGGCAGGAGTGCCGCCTGATCTCTTCAGTGCTACCGGTCAGCTGTGGGGCATGCCGGTATATGACTGGAAAAACCGGAAGGACGAGCTGTTCGCCTGGTGGACCAGGCGAATGGAGCATGCCCTCAAGCTCACTCATATCGTACGGATTGATCATTTCCGCGGGTTCCAGGCCTACTGGGATGTCCCGGCGGGTGAGAAGACTGCAGAACGGGGGAAATGGATCAAGGTCCCGGGAGCCAGCTTGTTCCGCCATATGAAGAAGCAGCTTGGGGCGCTGCCGATTATTGCCGAGGACCTGGGGGTCATCACCCCGGAGGTGGAATCACTTCGGGACTCCTTTGGACTTCCGGGCATGAAGATTCTCCAGTTTGCCTTTGATTATCTCGGAGAGGGAAAGCTGAATGCCGAAAATCCCTATCTGCCCCATAACTGCAGCGGAAACTCGGTTGCCTACACCGGGACCCATGACAACCAGACAACAGCAGGGTGGTATGCCTCCCAGGGTGAGGAGATCAGGGACCTGGTGAGACGGTATTTTGCCCGCAGCGATGATGACATGGTTTGGACCATGATACGGGGCATCATGTCCATCTCCTCGGACACCGCTATTTTTCCGTTCCAGGATCTGTTCTGCCTCGGGGATGAAGCGCGTATGAATGCTCCTTCAACCGTAGGATCATTGAACTGGTCATGGAGATTCCCGGAAGCGTACCTTGATGACCCGGTTCCTGCGGCCAGGTTCCGCGACATGGCTGTGCTCTACGGAAGGATACCTACAGCATCTGACCTTCCCGAAGGCTCGGAAGGTCCCTGAAGTAGATATGTTTGATCGGATGGATGTCCAGAAGGTTGGGGCTCCATCCGCCGATGATTGAGGTATGCAGCAGGTTTATTGATACTCCGTGGAACAGCGGCATTACCGTGCCCTGGTCCAGGAGGTACTGCTCAGCATCCAGCAGCCTCCGATAGCGCTCCTTGATGTCCTCCACCCGGAGGGCACGGTCCAGCATGAAGTCATAGATCGGGTTGTACTGTCCTCCAAGGTTCAGGGAACTGTCGGAATGCCAGAGGGCGAGGAAGCTGTAGGGGTCGTAAAAATCACCCACCCATGACATGAAGGAGATATCATATATTCCCAAGGCATCGGACGAGGAATACTCCTCATAGGGCTTCACGTCCACAGAAACCTCAATGCCCAGTTCCTTTCTCCATGCATCTGCAATGGTTTCGGTAATCTGCTCAATCAGTGAACCGGGATATACCGCCATGCGCAGGGGAGGCAGTCCCCGTCCGTTGGGAAACCCTGCGGATGAGAGAATTCGCATGGCTTCAGGAATGTCGCTTTTCAGCACAGCCTGTGCGCCGTAATAGGAGGATGTCTGGGGCACCAGTGATTCAGCGGGTACGAAAAAGGTTTCCCGTGTGCGGAATTCCTGCCAGGGAATCAGCTTCACCAGGGCCCGCCGGACCCGAGGATCTGCATAGGGGCCTTCAAGGGCACTGAAATAGTAGAAGCCTGTTGAATATTCAGGATATCCGATAACCAGATCGGAGTCGATGAGCAGCGCCGGGTTGATGTAGCTCAAGGACCAGTGCACCAGACCGCTTTGAAAATCGCTTATAAGACTCCATTGGGATGTGTAGAACCTGATTCGAACCTGCTTGAGCTCCAGTGATGCGCGGTCCCAGTAATGGGGGTTCTGGACCAGCAGGATTTCATCATCGGTGATTTCTTCAACGGTAAAGGGACCGCTGCTGATGAATCCCCCAGGGGAGCTGGATGCAAGACGGCCCAGATTGTCGGGATGGATCGGGACAAAGCTGTGATGGCAGAGAATATTGAGCAGATAGGGAGCGGGACTTGCCAGTGAAAGCTTCAATGTTCGTCTGTCGACTGCTTCAATTCCCACCGATGAACGGTCACTGTTTCTCCCGGTCCGGTAGTTTCTCACTCCGGAAATAAGATCAAGCATGGATGCATAGGGGTGCTCTTTCCCAGGTGTTATCAGATGCATCCAGCTGTCCTTGAAAGTTTGTGCAGTGATGGGGTCTCCATTGCTGAACCTGATGCCCTCCCGCAGCGTAATAATCCAGGTGAGGGGATCGGGGCTCTCCACTGAAACCGCCATAGCCGGCACCGGTTCCATAGTCACCGGATGGTAGGAGAAGAGTCCTTCGGCTAGAGAACTGAGCAGCTGGGCTGATTCAATTGACCAGGCTGTATGGGGATTGAAGTCCGTATCAGCTCTGTCAGCGGCTATCACCAGTTCTCCCCGGACCACCAAAGACTGCGCTTCCGGCGTAAAACCCTGAAGTACTGCTGCGCAGAGAATAAGAATAGCGGCTGCTGCGGCAAGACGAAGCATCATCAACACTCCTTACTATTTCAGTATACACAATAAACACCCGCTTTGGTTGTTCGTTTCATCTATTTTTAGTACATTCTCTGTATGTATGACAGAAAGATTCTCGAAGAGCACTATGTGCACCGTATTAATCCCAAGGACAAGGGCCATGTGATCCTGGACTGGGAAAACGAAGATGCCCATCTGGGGCGGTTTGAGGTCCTGGTCAGAAAACTGGACCTCTCGGACATGCATATTCTGGACGTGGGGTGCGGCATCGGGGATTTTTACCGGTATCTGCAGGAGCGCGGCGTCTCTGCATCCTATACCGGGATTGACATCCTCCCTGAGATGACCAGGGAGGCAAAACGGAGAAATCCCGAAGGTGTGTTCATCTCAGGTGATCTCTTTTCCCAGGAGATCTTTTCACCCGGAAGCTTTGATCTGGTCTTCAGCTCGGGAATCTTCAACCTCAAGGTGGGGGACAACCATGCCCTGCTCAGAGATGCCCTGAAGGTGTTCTTTACCATTTCCATACAGTGGGTGGTGTTCAACCTCCTGGACCCTGACCATCCCGTACAAAGGGACATCTACTGCTACTTTGATCCCCAGGAGGTCCTCGGGATGGTGATGGAGC
>PWNW01000207.1 GCA_003557605.1 Spirochaetaceae bacterium | reverse complement strand
TATCGGTATTTTACTGCTGGTTGCAGCAGGCATGTCCGCAGATGATCTTCCATCCGGGTCAGTATCAGATGCAGGAAATGCAACAATCAGCGGTTCGAACGGCTATATCGTCATCCCCAGTGCCGAAACAGCCTGGAGCGGAAAGCGCACTACAATCTCAACTGGGTATTCAGGGATTTTCACAGGTTCGTATGCACATGTACCCTATATTCAGATGGGATTTGCAAGCAATTATGAGCTGAGCTTGGCTGTGGACATCTCAGAAGAGGTTGATGTGCTTCTTGGAGGAAAGTGGAGATTCGCACGAGGCCAGAACAGTTCCCTGACACTCGGAGTGGTCGGACAATTGCTGAACGTTACTACGGCATCAAACCAGGCTGCCCAAGTATATATCGCATCCACGTTTAATAGCACTTTCATTGAATGGCCGGCTAAAACTACCATCTTGATCGGATATACCTTTGATGGTCCGCTCAACACCGATATCGATTTTGGAATGGGTTACCAAACGGCTTTACTTCCAAATGTCTTCAAAGGAAAAGTGGACTTTCTCGTCGATTTTGGCAACGTCTCCTATAGTGCATCCCCGAGCGGTGGAAGTGCCGATTCACGGGGTATGTTGAATCTAGGCCTTAGATTTCTCCCGATTCAGTTTATGACATTCATATATGCATCAGCCGATATTCGGGCTTTGAATGTGTTTGATTCTGCAGGAAGGGCTCTAAGTGCCAGCATTGCAATCTCATATGGAGCTCAATAGCTCGTGGACAGGGATGATGCTTTCCTGGAATTCATATAGCTATTGTAGCATACATGTTGATTGAGTTGGAGTCGGGCTTACACTACGCATCCAGGCCCCTAAAAATTCATACTGTGCGCAATGGCCGGGAATTTCAGGAGCATTCTCTGCTACGACAAGCAGACTGAGCACCTGGTATCGGGGAAGAAGACTCAGGAGACCTGCTACCACATCAGCAACCTCACCGGGAGCGCCAGTGAAGCGGCCATGGCTGTGCGGGCCGCCCACTGGAAAATCCTTCCATTTGCTGCTTGATGTGCTCTGCTATGATGATGCAAATACCACGGCGAACCGACGGGCCAGCGGCAACATGACCCTCCTGAAGAAGATGACCTTATGCCTCTACCTGAATGATGAAACCTCTGGAACAGGTGAAAACATAGAAGTGAAATCAGGAGATTGTTTACCTACGGGTATGAGGATGGTGAACAGCGACTGTTTGCCCGTTGTGACAAGGCAGCCTTCACTCATGCCTTGACGCATCATCAAAGCAAATAAGGCTCCAGATACCGCAGCATCTCACCGCTAGCTTTTCTTGGTGTATATGCGTCTACCCAGAATGATGAACCCAGGATTATCTGAATCTCTCTTCATTGTATTCCTGTATCCATGCATAGACTCACCGCTTCTCCTCCCCATCCAGCTTAATTGCTCATTCTCCGGATTTGCTCAATTATCAATTCTTGTATCATGCGTTTGTGTAGTCCTGTATAAAAATAATTGACAAAAAGATCTTTCCATGAGAAGGTTATAAGCGAAAAATTGTTATTCAATTATTCAAGTCATCTTTTCATTTCATAGTGAACATCCTGCTTGATACGTATTCTAGTTGGAGGTCGTAAATGAAAAACAATGACTCAGTCGATACGATCGATTTTTCTTTCTTTGATACCATTGCCGGATATGCAGCTGATGTTGATGAAACCAGCAGGTCCTTCACCGTCATTACAACAGACGGCAGAAGATTCCGGGTTAAAACTGCAGCAGGATGCTATGCACAGATTATCCGCAATCTGGGTGAGCCTTATGCTGACTGCACGGGCCATATATTTAATTTCCTGAAAAACGGCCAGTATCTTTATGTATGCGGTATCTATTACCCCCAGGCCGGGGCCCAAGTGTTTGAAGCCCAGGCCATGTACTTTCAGGACAAGCAAGCATCTTCATACCGCTTTGAGGAGCCTGACTGGTGGATTAAGCAGTCTGCAAGCATTTGCGACTTTTTCCTACGTTCCCAATTCCAAACCAGGGATCCGCAGAAGATTGAATACAGTACCTACCGGACCTCAATAGGGCTTTCCGGCGCCCAGACCGGCACAGTGCGTCAGGAAACCGATACAATTTCCCGCATGGTGTACGGCATGGCTTCCGCATTTCTTCTGACAGGAGAAGATGTGTACCTTGAAGCTGCTGAACGGGGAACGGCATACCTGCGCAGCCATATGAGATTTTATGACTTGGATGAGAATATTGTATATTGGTATCACGGTATAGACCAGGTACCTGAAGGACCTGATCATAAGGTATTTGCTTCAGAATTTGGGGATGACTATTTTGCCATTCCCATGTACGAACAGATATATGCCCTTGCTGGCCCTACCCAGACTTACCGGATCAACGGAGATCAGAGCATCCTCAATGATATCAATATGACCATGGACTTGTTTGAACGGTTCTTCCTTGATCCCGAACATCTGGGATACTTTTCCCATATTGACCCGATCACCCTCAATCCTCTTAGTGATGAACTCGGCAGTAACAAGGGACGCAAGAACTGGAATTCCGTGGGTGACCATGCTCCCGCTTACCTGATCAACCTCTACCTGGCAACTGGAGAACAGAAACATCTGGATATGCTGGAATATTGCGCAGACCTCATTTGCCGGTACTTCCCTGATTATGACAGCAGTCCCTTTGTGCAGGAGCGGTTTTATGCCGACTGGAGCCATGACAAGACCTGGGGATGGCAGCAGAATCGGGCTATTATCGGGCACAACCTGAAGATAGCCTGGAATCTGATGCGCATCTACAGTGTCGTCCCAAAGGACGAGTATGTCGCATTAGCCCGTAATATAGCAGAAGTCATGCCGAAATACGGCATGGATACCCAGCGATCCGGCTGGTACGATGCTATGGAGCGGGAGCTCAAGGCAGGTGAAGAACAGTACCGGTTCGCCTGGCATGATCGGAAAGCCTGGTGGCAGCAGGAGCAGTCGATCCTGGCATACCAGATACTCTACGGCATTCTCGGAGATGAACAGTATTTGAAACTTGCCAGGGAGTCTGCAGCCTTTTACAATACGTTCTTTCTCGACCATGATGACGGTTCGGTCTATTTTAATGTTCTGGCTAACGGCATACCCTACCTCCTGGGGACAGAGCGCATGAAGGGAAGCCATTCGATGAGTGCATATCATTCGGTGGAACTTGCATACCTTTCTACAGTATACATCAACCTGCTGAGCACGAAGCAGCCTCTGGACCTCTATTTCAAGCCGCTTGAGAACGGTTTTTCAGGGAATGTACTGCGCGTATGTCCAGATATCCTTCCTCAAGGGAGAGTTCGCATCACTGAAGTCTATGTTGACAACAATCCCTGGAAAAAATTTGATGCAGATGCGTTAACTGTTTCACTGCCTAACCTTACCTATCGTCCTAAAATAAGAGTACGGCTAACGCCAAATCACTAGTAATGAGCAAGGAGCATTGCATGGATGTTTCAACCAGTGAGCAGTACGGTTTGCTTGTAGTGCAGATATCTGGTGATCTTGACAGCACCACTGCTTCAGTTGCGGAGCATGAAGTTTTAAACCTGATTGAGCAGGGGAAGCCGCTTATACTCGACATGACTGCATGCCGTTATATTTCCAGCGCCGGATTGCGGGTTCTTCTGATGATCGGAAAGCAGCTGAAATCGCAAGGCGGTACCTGGGCATTCGCTGGTTTGTCACCTGAGATAATTGACATCATGGAAATGACCGGATTTAGTTCGTTTTTCTCTATCTGTTCAACTGTCAAGGAAGCTGCTCATACGCTATCACATACATGAGAGGCAGATATGATCCAACGATTAGATTCACATTCTACTCACCAGTATGAAGGATACAAATTACGAGCAGGGAAACCCATTCCTTTCGGTGCTACGTTGGTTCCAGGAGGAGTAAATTTTTCTGTTTACTCACGATATGCAGACTTCTGTGAACTGGTCCTCTTCAGGAAACATGAAACAGAGCCCCTTGCTGCCATTCCCTTCTTATATGAGTTCTGCATAGGGAATGTCTTTGCCATGGTGGTCTTTGACCTGGATTATGAAAACATCGAATATGGGTTTCGTATGAACGGTCCATGGAATCCGGAAACCGGACATCGGTTTGAAAGCAGTAAAATCCTTCTTGACCCGTATGCCAAATGCATCGGAGGCCGGGATGTCTGGGGGCAGGAACCTGACTGGTCTGACGTGTTTCCCCACCGGTCGAGAATCTTTTTTGATGACTTCGACTGGGAGAACGACACCCAACTGCAGATACCCTTTGACGACCTGGTGATTTATGAGATGCATGTAAGAAATTTTACAGCGCATCCTTCTTCAGGTGCAAAACATCCCGGCACCTTTTCTGCGATTCGGGAAAAGATTCCCTACCTGAAGTCCTTGGGGATCAACTGTGTGGAGCTTCTGCCGATACATGAATTTGACGAATTCGAAAATTCCCGCATTTCACCAGTTACTGGTGAGCGGCTTATGAATCTTTGGGGATACAGCAATGTTGGTTTTTTCGCCCCAAAAGCAGGATTTGCCGCTACCGGAAAATTTGGCATGCAGGTTGATGAACTGAAAACAACTATTAAGGCTC
>PWNW01000333.1 GCA_003557605.1 Spirochaetaceae bacterium | reverse complement strand
TCAATCAATGTGTTAACAATATTGATGATCTCGGCCTTCTCGGGCACATCCTCAAGGGTGTTCATTAATTGCTGGTAGATTTCCAATGCCTTCTGCTCTTTTTCTTTGTCTGTCATGTTCCTATTGTAGCAGAGGTTTTGGGTGCTGTAAATCTATTTCACTTGTATACGCGAAAAGAGCCTAAAATTATTTTGCCAATTCATCCTCGCCGCAAGCGAACGGGGTTTTCTTGGCAGTTCCTTATAACCGATTACTGCTCCTTCCTGCATCAGGGATGTCCATGCAGGAGTGCCCGGTTCGGCATTGGCGCTGAGATTCTCATCCCTGATCTGCTTTGCTAAAGCAATGTAGTCATGGACCACGTTATCAATAATCAGCCTGTTGTCCTCTACCCACGGCCGGGTCCTGGCATTAAAGAAGAACCAGCGGATATCCCACCAGCTGGAAAACAAATGTACCTGATTGCTGCTGGCATCCCGCACATCAGCTGCCACGTTCATAAAAGATTCAATGTCAGGCCACAGGGCGCTTACTTCATCGGGGTCATCGGTGCCGAAGTATTCCTTGGCAAGGCTTCTGCGATAGAAAAAACCTCCTGGAGTAGCCTGCAGGGACAGAGCTCTCTGTCTGCCCATGCTGTCTCTGCCCAGTTCCCGCACATAGGGTATCATGTTTTCAGTAAGTTCATCAGCGTTGTACGGCGGAGCGCTGATGTTTGCCCATATCCTGTCTGACTCAATCCATTGAAGAATCCAGGAAATTTCTGCGGAAAATACATCCGGCTGATTCCCTGCGGTAACCGCTGCATTCACCCTGGCAATGTACTCCGGTCCTCCAGGTGTGTGGGTGAAATCAACAGTTACATTCGGATAGATTTCATTAAACTTTTCAATGTACCAATTTGGTTCATCGGTGAATGACCAAAGGGTGATAGTGCCCCGGTACTCTTCAGGCGCCCGCTCAGTAAACTCAGCGGGTGCGGTCCTGACATCCTCACGTCCCCCTGCCGCACTTAGAAGAGATGCGGAAAGAACGACAGCTGTCATGATAAGCAGCAGCTTTTTCATACCAAACTCCTTTTACAAAAAACGTCTATTTTCGATAATCTGTAAACGCGCGTTCACAGATCCTAAAAAAACCAGTCATGTGCACGAAGGGTGGCCTTCGTCAGCTCTCCCGTGGAATAAATGCTGTCGGGATAACAATGCTGCTTGACTGCACCTGGCGTCCCTCCACAAGATCCACCAGACGTTCCACGGCCTTGTCAGCGATATCACGCTTGGGTGCAGATATGGTGCTTAAAGAGGGTTTCACATACCGTGAGAGCTCAATATCATCAAAACCGACTACCGATACTTCACCGGGGACTGAAACCTTCAGTTCTTCAAGCGCTCTGAGGACCCCGATGGCACATTCATCATCACCGGAAATAACTGCATCCGGCTGGTGGGTCTCCATTAACGCTTTTGCACCGATGTAGCCTGACTGCTCGGAGAAGTCGCCCTGAATAATCAGTTCCTCCAGAAGAGGAGCTCCGTCAAGGCGTTTCATTGCCTGTCTGAATCCTGTCAGACGTTCCCGGCCGGAATAAATCCCCAGGTTTCCGGTGATGTACGCAATCTTTCTGCAGTTTTTTTCCAGTACATGACGGACCGCCCATTCCATTCCTCCTCTGTTGTCAAAATTCACCGCAGAGGGAACTGGACCGTTGGGGTCGCCCTTCATCGGTTTATGGTCAAGGATAACCGTGGGAAGGGGGTAGAACGGGCGTACCCGGGGGTCTTTGTTTGCAACGCCCACAAAGACTGCCCCGGAGGCAACACGTCCGAAAAGCAGGTGACGGGTCCGTTCCCAGGAATGGGGTGCGGAGGACTGGGTCACAATAATGTCGTATCCCCTGCGGTTTGCGCTGTCTATCAGGAGGGCGGTAAGGGGGCCGAAGAAGGTGCTTCCTGCAATCTTGTCAGCATAATAGTCGTTGTTGTTGTTTATGAACAGCAGCAGGATCCGTGACTGCACTCCTGCCAGGTTCCTTGCCTGCTGGTGGGGGACATATCCGGTCTTCTGGATAATCTCCATGACACGACGGCGGGTCTCTTCGGGAACATTGGGGTAGTCGTTCACCACCCGTGAGATGGTGCTGCGGGATACATTTGCCATCCGGGCTATGTCATCTGCAGTAATGCGTGTCATGGTGCTACCATATCACGGTGAAATGAAAAAATCAAGCTTTTTTGTGAACGCGCATTTACTAAAAAAATATTCAATGCTATGCTTTGATAACACAAAGCTGTCAGCAAGGAGAACTTCATGATCGGTATCAATAATCCCGTACTTCCGGGTTTCTACCCTGATCCGTCGGTCTGCAGAGCAGGATCTGACTATTACCTGGTTACCAGCACCTTTGAATACTTTCCTGGGGTACCGATCTTCCACAGCAGGGACCTTGTCAGCTGGAAGCAGATTGGCCATTGTCTCAATCGATCATCCCAGCTGAACCTCTACGGACGCAGAAGTTCTGAGGGAATATTTGCACCGACTTTGCGGCACCATGACGGAACCTTGTATATGATCACCACGGATGTTGGAGGATCCGGCCATTTCTTTGTCACCGCACAGGACCCTGCAGGTCCCTGGTCTGATCCGGTATATGTGAACGGTCCCGGATTTGATCCTGATCTTTTTTTTGATGATGACGGCAAAGTGTACTTTTCCCGGGAGGACATAACCGGTCACGGCATCAGGCAGCAGGAAATTGATCTTAAAAGCGGAAAACTTCTGAGTGAAGAGCGGCTGATCTGGGAGGGCCTGGAGGACCAGCTGTGCGAGGCCCCCCATATTTATAAGATTGACGGCATCTACTATCTGCTTGTTGCAGAGGGAGGGACTGGACGGGGCCATATGGCAGTCATTGCAAGAGGACCGAATCCGTGGGGCCCATTTACCTCATGTCCTCATAATCCGATACTAACACACCGTCATCGAATCACCTCGCCGGTGCAGTCCACCGGGCATGGAGATCTGATTCAGAAAAAGGACGGCAGCTGGTGGATGGTGTTTCTTGCCACCCGGCCTGTACGTAAATGGCATCATCTCGGCAGGGAGACTTTTCTTGCACCGGTTGAATGGCGTGACGGCTGGCCGGTGGTGAACAGAAATGAGGAGATTGCCTGCGGAAGGAACCTCAGGGCAGATGAACATCAGACAGGAGTCAGTTCACAAGGAAGACTCCTTCCCCCCTGGAACGTGCGGGGAGTATTTGATACACGTCGGATTCAAGTTCCCCGATCCGGCGACGGGGTAGTACTGGTCCCGGGGCATACCGGCATCGGGGTGACCACCGGAAGCGCCTTTGTCGGCAGGAGGCAGACTTCGTTTCACTGCACCTTCTCTGCATCCCTCACTGCGCCTGACCTGAAGCCCGGGGAAGAGGCGGGCATCACAGCATTGATGAACGAAACGCATTACTGCTGTGCGTCGCTGAGCATGAATGCCCAAGGTGATAAGGAGATTATCATGCGCCGCAGAATTGGGTCCCTTGATGCAGTGACCCGCAGGATCCCCGTGCCTCGGGGTACAGCATCGGACCGGGAGCTTGTGCTGTCGGTGCATGCAGATGAACACTGGTACACCTTCCGCATGGTTTCCCCTGAATCTGGAAAAAACATTGATATTGATAGGGCAGAAACACGATACCTTTCAACCGAAGTGGCCGGAGGGTTTACCGGGGTATATCTCGGGCTCTATGGTGCATCACAGAGCCCTTCTGAGACCGCTGTTCGGTTTTCCAAAGTGAGGATCACATGAATGAAGCACGCCCCTATGTACGATGGTGGTGGTTTGCCGATAAAATCCTTCAGGAGGACATAGACCGCCAGATGCGGTGGTTTGCTGAACAGGGGTTCGGCGGTGTTGAGATAGCCTGGGTGTATCCCTGGCCTCCTGGTGCAGAATGCCCATCCGCACCAAGGATCTTTTCAGATGAATGGGTCTATGCGGTCCGATACGCCGTGAAGGCTGCTGAAGCATATCAGATGGGAGCGGACCTCACCTACGGAACATTGTGGCCCTTCGGCGGTTCATTTGTCGATGAAGCCCATGGAAGCATGAACTGGGACGGTGAATCTCCCCAGAGGCTCAGCAGAAGCTGGGAACTGGCCCATGGAGCACAGCCGGGAAGGATTGTAAACCATCTGGACCGCAGAGCCCTTGCGGCATATGACCAAATTGTCGGTACGGCCCTGGGGGCTTCGCTTACGGGTGCAAAACGGCAGGAGATATCACCTGCGTTTTTTGCCGATTCCTGGGAGGTGCATCCCCATAAGCTCTGGTCAAGGCCCCTGGGGGACCTGGCTGCAGGGTGGTACGGATGGGACCGCAGCAGTCCTCCTTCAGACGTCATCAGTGATGCTGAGCAGAGGTATCGGTACCGGGAGGCCCTTGGGGAAATTGTGCTTCGGGAATTCTATGTTCCCTTCAGTGAGCTTTGCAGGTCCCGGGGAGCTCTCTCCAGGGTGCAGGCCCATGGTGCTCCTACAGATCTGCTGAGGGCCTACGCCTCTGCAGACATCCCTGAATCTGAGGCGGTGCTCTTTGATCCTTCCTTCTCCCATATCGCAGCATCAGCTGCCGCAGCGGCAGGAAGACCGATTGTATCCGC
>PWNW01000100.1 GCA_003557605.1 Spirochaetaceae bacterium | reverse complement strand
TCCAGAAACTCCCTGGGGTATTCCCGTACGGCTGCCTTCCAGGCCCCGTCCTCATCACTGAGGATTCTGCGTGCATTCATCAGCTCTCCTTCGTTGTCAGTAGTTCAGCATCTCTGCTGATACTACTTACATCCCAAACAGGGCAGGGTTTGATTCAATGCGGAAGGCACTGCGCAGAAAAACTGCACCATCCATGAAGACAGGCTTCTGCACAATTGGTACTCCCCTCAGGCGGGGCAATTGATTCACAGAGATATTTCTTATAAGCATCTAGCAATGCTGCTTGGAATTACTGACAGGTAAGGTTCACAAGTTGCCCCTCCTTGAGGGAGGGGCAAATCTAATCTCTAGCAGATTAGCTTATTACATAAGATCTCTTATGCGTATCAGCACCTTCATGGTGCTCATCGGATCACCGTCGATTTTCTCATAGGCTTGCTCATACGCCTCCAGAGGAAATATATCGCTGATCAGTTCCTCCAGTTCTATAATTCCCTGCTGCGTCAGGGCTATAGCTGTCTCAAAATCTTCTTTGGTATATCGTGCTGTTCCGGTTATCTTCAGCTCGCACTCATTCACCCGCGCCAGATCCACCATCGGTTTTCCCTCATATACCGCTACAGCTATGATCTCTTTGCCCTTTCCGGCTGCACACACCGCCGTATCTATGCTTGACTGCACTCCCGCACAGTCAAATATTACATCACAATCACCCAGCCGTTCTGCCGTCTCTTCCGGTGTCTCTCCCTTTCCTATCTCCACTGTCTCATCAGCCCCGCACTTCCTCGCCTTCTCCAGCCTCAGGGCATTCACGTCACTGATGATCACGGCTTTCGCCCCCAGTGCTTTTGCCGCCTGCATCGTCAGGTTCCCTATCGGCCCTGCTCCCAGAACTGCTGCGCGCTTTCCCCTGATCTCACCAAACTTCCTTACTGCGCGAACCCCAACGGCCAGCGGCTCCATCATCGCTCCATGGCTCAGGTCCATCTCTTCAGGAAGCTTCACCAGATGCTTCTCCTCTATCTCCACATACTCAGAGGCTGCACCTTGGCTCTGAAACCCCATCACCTTCAGTTCATTGCAGATGTTGTACAGCCCTTCACCGCAGGGCCCGCACTTCCCGCAGCTGATCTGCGGCTCTATTGTCACCTTATCTCCGTTCTGAAAGGCTGATCCTTCCCATGTTCTCACTACCTCTCCCGAGACTTCATGACCCTGCACCACCGGATACTTCGTATACGGATGCTTCCCGTGATACACATGGATGTCGCTCCCGCACACACCTATATACCCTACCTGAATCACCACCTTTCCTGGTGCTCCCTTCGGTGCTTCTGTTTCACGGATCTCTATCTTCCCAGGACTCACCATCACTGCCTGTTTCATCTTCTCCTCCTAATCCACGGTCTTCAGCCAGCCTCCGTCTATCAGGTAGTCCGACCCCACTACATAGCTTCCCTTCTCAGAGGCCAGAAACACATACAGCTCCGCTATTTCCTCAGGTTCTGCAAACCTCCCTATCGGCGCATGCTCCCTGGCTATCCGGTCAAGATACTCCTTGGCTTCTATCCCTTCCTGCTGCGACAGTATACCTGCTGTCTTCCACCAGTCCCTCGTCAGCACCAGCCCGGGACTCACCGTATTCACCCTGATATTGTCCTTGATCAGCTCCAGGGACAGACACTTGCTGAACATCTGCAGCGCCGCCTTCGTCGTATTGTAGATCGGCTCATACCATAACGGCTGCTTCGCACATATCGACGACGTATGCAGCATCACCCCTCCTCCACGATTCCTCATATAGGGCACACACTTCCGGCTCATCCGCACCGCCGACATCAGATGCAGATCCAGATAGTAGTACCATCTCTCATCCTCCGCTTCCATCACCGTCTCTTCCGATCCCGTGCCCGCATTGTTCACCAGGATATCGGTTCCGCCAAAGACCTCTTCAATATGCTTCACCGCATCATCAATCTCTTCCGGCTTGGTCACATCACACCGTATCCCCACCGAACGTACCCCGAACTCCTTCTCAATCCTTTCCGCTTCGCTCTTCACCAAGGATTCATCTCGGGCCAGAAGCGCCGTTTCAGCTCCTTCTTCGGCAAATTTCCTTCCCACTGCAAGTCCTATGCCTGCACTGCCCCCGGTAATGCACACCTGCTTCCCTCGAAGATTCAGTTCCATTGTTTTCCTCCTAATCAACTGATGCAGAGAATGGAAACTCCCTGCAGAATGATTCCATCACCCGCGTCAGTTCCCGGTACCGTTCAAGTCGTCTGCTGAAATACTCCCATCGGTCCTGGGAACAGGTGATGCGTTCTCCCGTAGCAACCCATGCGGCTGATGCATCCCTGAATGACGGGAACACCCCTGCAGCCACCGCAGCCACCATGGCTGTTCCCAGCGGGGCCCCCTGGTTCTGTTTGATCCGGACAACCGGGGCCTGAAGCACTCCTGATTTCATGACGTTCCATAAAGCACTTTTCTCTCCGCCTCCAGTCACCCTGATTTCCCTGATGCTGAGATCGCTGCACAGTGCCAGAGCGGCATCCCGGTATATTCCATATTCAAGAGCAACCCCCTCGAGAACTGCCCTGAACAGCTCACCCTTGCCGTGCTTCCAGTTCATCCCCGCCCATGACCCCCGGAGTTCTGGGCTGCTGGGCATTACACGGCCGGCCATATGTGGAATAAACAGCGGAAGGCTTAGTGAATCTTCAACCTGGGATGCCGCTTCTTCAAGATCCCGGAACCGTGAGGAATCCTTTGATGATCCGAAGAGATCGGCAAACCATTCAGGATTCATTCCGCCGCCGTTTATGTACGCATAGGAATACCAGAGACCGTCCATCACCGATGCGCAGCAGCCCAGTATTCCGCTGCGGGCATCAGGGAGGAAGTCTTTCTGGGTGCAGGAGAAGACACTTGCGGTTCCTGCCACGTCAATGCACAGCCCATGTTCCACTGCTCCGCTGGAAAGAAAACTTGCTACCGTATCCCCGCATCCCGCGGCAACGGGGGTACCCTGCTGCAGTCCGCAGGCTTCAGAAGCTTCACGGGTTACTGTTCCAACAATCTCGGTGGAGCCGACAATACGGGGAAGCTTCTCTTCGGGCATGTGAAACAGTGAGCACAGCTGGTCATCCCATGTTCCTGCCCTGGTGTCGGAGAACCCGGAAAAGTGCAGATAGGTTTTATCAATGAATGCTTCCTTACCCGAAAGTCCGCATACCCGTGCAGCGGCATACCCTCCTGGCTGGACAAAACTTCTGATGAGGGAAAATACCTCTGGACGTTCATGCATCCACCACAGTTTCTTGGGACCATGGTTGAAGCTCGGTGCTGTTCCTGCCTTTTTGAGGATGAGCTCACCTGCTTCGGCTTTCATCCGTTCCACATAGGATGCACAACGAGTATCAAGCCAGGAGTCGTAGGGAGTGACGGCCCTTCCGTCATCTCCGATCCCGATGACCCCTGCCATCTGCCCGTCAACTGAGAGCGCTGCAACCTGGGAGGTGTCCTTGACACCGGATTTCTCAATGCATTTTCGTATTACCTTCAGCACTGACTGATACTGGTATTCAGGGTCTTCAGTGATCGCATCCTTTTCGGGATGCAGGAGCCTGGAGGGCTCCCCATGTTCAGCAAGGCAGGCCCCTGCTTCATTGAACAAAGCACCCTTTACTCCCTGCGTCCCGATATCTATTCCAAGAATATATACATCTTTGCTCATGCTCCCTCTCCGTTACTCATCAAATACCAGGGCACGTTTCAGTCCGATCCCGTTTCCCGCATCTGTAACTGCCTTCACCACATCATCAATTGGGCTTACTGCTGTTATGAGTCTGCTCACATCTACTGCCCGGTCCCCAATAAGCTTAAGGCATTTTCGGTACTGCCGCAAACTCTGTCTGGTGGTCCCCGCAACCATCAGCTGCTTGTAGTGGATTTCATTGGTATCAAGAGAAACAACCGACTTACCTGAAGGGAGCCCGCCGAAGAACATGACCCTGCCGTTCTGTCCGACCAGAGAGAAGGCCTGTTCCTGGATAACTGCTGTTGAAGCAGCGGTTATGACCAGATCAGCCGGCATGCCTCCGTTGTGCTGCTTCAGCGCCTCAAGCTGTTTTTCTCCTGTCGGAATCATCACGATTCTGCTGTCAATTTCCCGTGCAAGCTCCATGCGCTCCTGGGAAATATCACTGATGAATACCCGGGAGGCGCCTGCAGCCAGAGCTGTCATGCAGTGCATGATGCCGATAGGGCCGCTTCCGATGACCAGAACGCTGTCTCCGGGATAGATGCCGATTTTTTCATAGGCATTGTAGACGCATGACAGAGGTTCGGCCAGCGCAGCTTCAGAAAACGTGACACCCTCGGGAATCACAGCGAGGTTTCCCTGACGTACCGCATGTTCGGGAATCCTGACATATTCAGCAAACCCCCCGTCCATGGTCACTCCAAGGGCTTGTGATGAACCGCACATCTCGCTGTGTCCGCTGATGCATAGATCGCACACCCCGCAGCCGAAGTTAGGAGCAACGGCAGCTTTCATGCCCTTGGCATACCCTCTGACCATCTCTCCGATCTCGCAGATGATTCCGGCAAACTCATGACCGAGGATTCTCGGATGATCATGGTCAATACCCGCCATAC